>JAUWSB010000060.1 GCA_030610255.1 Bacteroidota bacterium | reverse complement strand
GGTGGTATTTTTGAAGTATGTGTACACGTGGAGTATCCAAACGGCCGGATTGAATTAACTTCACGTAAAGTTGAGGTGGAATATGCCCCCGAGCCAGACCTGGGCCCGGATACCACAATCTGTATTGGTAATGATATTATTTTAGATGCAGAATGTGGCTCGCACTTCTATTCATGGAGCACCGGGCAGTCCGGAGTAAGTCAGATCACGGTATCCGATACAGGTTGGTACTGGGTAAGGGTAACCAGCAATGCAGGATGTTTTGAAATAGATTCTATCTATATTGCATTCTACCCACCTGCAATAGCCGATACAAATAATCTAATAATAAGTCCAACCACCTGCGGCGGAAGCATGGGGATAATACGCGGATTGGTAGTTTCCGGAAATCCACCTTTTCAATATCAATGGGTTGATGACATTGGTAATCCAATCGCAAATACCATAGACATCTTTCATTTGCCTGTTGGAAATTATACTTTGCAGGTTACAGATGGCAACGATTGTTTGACTGAATTCGGACCTTATACAATTTATGATGCAGGCGATGTGCTGATACAGGAAGTTAATTATACACAGGAACACTGCGGACAGCAGGATGGAAATATTATCGTTACAGCCACTTCTGGATTAAGTACTATGCTCTTTTATTCCATTGACAATGGCGCAAACTATTATACAAACCAAGGTATTTTCACGGGTTTATCTTCAGGAACTTACGCTGTTAGAGTAAAAGATTCCACAGATTGCCAGGACGTTTACATCAATAATCCTATAATCCTTGAAAATATTCCGGGACCACAGGTAACTGATGTTCAAATCACCCCTGCTTCCGTCGGACAGAACAACGGAGCCATCAATATTATTGCATCCGGTAACAGCGACACCATTTTTTATTCTAACGATAACGGAGCAAATTTTCAAATCAATGATGGTTTATTTACAAATCTTTTTCCCGGATTTTATACCTGCATTGTTATGGATGAATACGATTGTGATACAACATTTATAGTGGAAGTAACCGAAGAAATCACTATCCACCTGGAGGCAATTGCCGGAGATGATGAAGTATGTCCGGGCAATGCAGCTTATGTTCCGCTTATCGTTAACCAGTTTAATGATGTAGCCACATTCAGGGCTACACTCCTGTTTAACAAAAACCTTTTGGATTGCCAGGGTTTTGCCAATGCCCATCCACAACTGGAAGATTCATTAAATGCCTTGTTATTCCCTGCAGAAGGAAAAATTGAACTGAACTGGTCAGACCTTTCCCTTACATTACCTGATGGTTCGGTAATGGCTGACCTTGTATTCTCCTCCCTGAATCCCGGCATCAGCCAGGTTGAATGGGACGGAGAACCCGGTGCAAGCTTTTTCCTTAATCCGGAAGCCCAGCAAATTCCAGTGGATTATTATGTAGGATATGTAAAAATATATAAAGAGGTAACATTGTCGCTGAACAGTGTCGTGGAAGCTTGCCAGGGAGAAAATGTATTACTTGCTCCGACAGTATTATCCAGCAATGGGGAGGTTACTTATCTTTGGACTAACCCGTCAGGAGATACCAGCAGTTACTTCATATACAGGTTAAACAACATTCAGCCCAACCAAGCCGGCATCTATTATTTAACGGTTGTTGACACTGCCAACTGCCAGGCAGATACATCTGTCAACGTGATCGTTTACCCCACTCCAATCCCTGCTTTTGCAGGACAGGATACCATTTTTACGGAAGACCCTGTTGACCTTGATGCAGGAGCTGGCTTTCTGTATTATTTATGGAATACCGGAGATTCAACACAGATTATTACGGTAGATAAAAATGGCTGGTATGCTGTAGAAATTGAATCACAGCAAGGATGTATGGGAGGAGATTCAGTGTTTGTGCTTTTTTCCACACCGCCTGAACCTATACCTGATATCAGGATTTATTTGCCAAATGCCTTTTCACCCAACGGAGACGGACTGAATGATGAGTTTAAAGCAGTAACCAATTCAGAAAATATTACATCTTTCCAAATGCTTATTTATGACCGGTGGGGAACATTAATTTTTGAATCAAATGATATTTCCCGGGGATGGAACGGAACATTTAAAGGAAAACTTTGTCCGCAGGGAGTGTATGTTTATAAAGTTGAATACAGCTTGTCTGGTTCCTCAACCGGACAATCAGAAACTAAAATTGGGACGGTTGTGTTGGTTAGATAAATGTTAAAAAAATCAAGACCAAGAGGTTTTAGTTATATTGCTGCAAACCAATATATTTTTATTAATGCCTTAAAAAAAATTAAAACCTCGTAGTTTTTATAAATTTGGAATATCCATACGGACTTCCTACGGTCGTTGGAATACTGATAAAACAGTTCCGTAGTTTATTTATATTGTATATCATTCCATCACTCCATCATTCTATCATTCCTTTCTTTTTACTTCCAGATTTTTAACTTATTCAATGCTTCCCTGTATTTCCTTGCATTCTGGATATGTTGAGTATTTGTTTTTGCAAAAGCATGATATCCTGAAAGATCATCTCTGGCACAGAAATACAGGTAATTGTTTTTATCGTAATTCAATACTGCATCAATTGATGAAATTGAGGGAATACAAATAGGTCCTGGTGGCAAACCTCTATATTTATAAGTATTATATGGTGAATCAATTTCTTTGTGGTTGTTAAGAACCCTTCTAATATTATAATCGCCAAGTGCATAAATAAGTGTCGGGTCTGCCTGCAAACGCCAGCCGCGTTTCAAACGGTTAATATAAACACCGGCAATAATTGGTTTTTCATCATTTTTCTGAGTTTCTTTTTCAACTATTGAGGCAAGAGTTATAACTTCAGGAATTGTCATTTCAAGCTCATCGGCTTTTTTTTGCCTTTGGTGATTCCAGAATTTATTATACTCAAGGTACATTCTTTCAATAAATTGTTCGGCAGTAACATCCCAGAAAATTTTATAAGTATTTGGGATAAAAATAGTTGTTACTATTTCAGGATACAAACCAAATTGAGAAATATATGTTGAGTTATTAAGTAATTTAATAATTGATGCTGAATCGGATTCAATCTGTCTGGAAATATTTTTTGCAAGTTGTTCTTTAGTTCTGATATTATTAAAAATTAAATTCACAGGTTCCTGTTTGCCGGATCTGAGTAAATTAATCAATTCATTATTACTCATTCTATTTTTTATAAGATATTTACCCTGTTTAATATTATCAGGATATTTTTTCTTTATAGCCAGCCATTCAAAATTATTTCTATGAATTATAATACCTTTTTCATATAGAATTATTTTTACATTTTCAAAAGTTGAATTGGTCGGAATATAAATCGCTACACTTTCATTTTCGCATATCCATATATTCTGATGATAAATTATTTTATACAATAGGTAGCCGATAATTATTGAAACAAAAATGAGCAGAGCTAATGTGTAAATAATAATTTTATGAAACTTGGATTTTTTTTTCTTTTTTCCGATGTTATATTTTGTATGATAATAAGACATTTAATTTATTATATTAGAATTTTAAAATTATATACTGATAAGTAATGTATTGTGTTATTCTTTTTATGCTATTATTTTTAGGCTAAGGCTTAGGCTAAGGATTTTTTCTGTTTTCGATTGATTTTATCATTAAATCTAATTCATCAATTACTTTCCTGTAACTGGTCACTAAGTCTTCTTTATCTTCTTGATTTATGTATTTTAAAGCCTTTTGCCATGCAGGTCCCGAGTACTCGGGATAAAATCTTTATAGGACATACTTTAATTTTTATTTTCCTTTTCCTCAGCCTCATCCTTAGCCTTAGCCCTTAGCCTTTAGCCTTTAGCCTTTAGCCTTTAGCCTTTTTTTAAACTAATCTACAAAGATATATTTTATTTCTTATTGATCCTTATTAACAAGTTGCAACATATATTCATCTATCCATTTTCTATTTTTTAAAAACCAGTCCTTTTTTACTCCGATTATTTTAAAATGTTTCTTTTTAAACAAATTTAAACTTATTTCGTTATAATATGGAATATTACAGTAAAGCTGGTGCAGGTCTAAAGTCTCAAAAGCATATTTGATTAATAAATCCAAAGCTATTGAAGCAAAACCTTTTTCCCTTTCTTCTTTTATTATTAATATCCCAATTCCTGCTCTTTTGTTTTTTGGGTCAAAATCAAAAAGATCAATACTTCCGATGGTTTTAACTTTTTTGTCTGCTTCTGTAACATCAATCATCAACCTAAGTTGTTTATTAGTGAAAATATCTTTTTCTGAATTTAATAAGTATTGCTCCAAAACAAATCTTGAAAAAGGAGTGAGGATATTGCTTAAATGCCAGATTGAAGTGTCGTTTTCCCATTTGTAGAGCAGGTCAACATCGGATGGTTCAAGAGCGCGAAGAGTAATGTTTTTTGAAGTCATGTTGTTTTTATTACAGTTCAAAGTTAAAGGTTCAATATTATAACTTTGAACATGAAACCGTGAACTTTATTATAAAATATCTGTATAATTTATTTCTCCTTTAAAGACAAAACTTACTGGTCCTTCCAACCAGATGTCAGTAAATGAATTATTGTGCTTTTTAAAACTAACTTTTAAATTTCCACCTTTTGTTTGAATATTATAAAAGTCGTTATTACTGTCTGTTTTAATGGCTGTAGCTAAAGCAGAAGCTGTTACTCCTGTTCCGCATGACAATGTTTCATTTTCAACACCTCTTTCGTAAGTCCTGACAAAAATCGCATTTTCAATTATTTCAACAAAATCAACATTAGTTCCTGTTGGTACAAATTTTTTATCATACCTGATTTTTTTTCCCTTGTTGTAAACATCAAAATTATTAATATTATTAACAAATTTTACATAATGTGGCGAGTCTGTGTTAATAAAATAAAAATCATCATATACTTCAATTTTGTTAATATCCTGCATTTTTAAACTGATGGTTGAAATATTGTTGTTCTCGCTTATCACAATACTTTGATGTTCACCATCAATAGCTGAAAATTTTGTTTTGTTTTTGATTATTCCCAAATGATTGGCAAGTGCTGTTATGCATCTGCCTCCATTTCCACACATACTTCCTTCGTTTCCATCCGAATTAAAATATATCATTTCAAAATCATATCCTTTTTTATTTTGTAGCAAAATCAAGCCATCGGCACCAATGCCGAACCTTCTGTTGCACAATTTTGAAATTGACTTTTGATAGAGTGTGAATTTTAATTCCATGTTATCAATGATGATAAAATCGTTCCCTGTCCCTTCATATTTATAAAATTCAATTATCATAAAAATATATTTTTTTCAACCTGATATGCAAAAATAATATTTTCAGTGTTTAAATTACATGATTAATTATAAAAACTTAACAAATTTTAACAAGAAGTTTGAATAATATTTATAGTAAAGGGAACGTTTTTTGATAGGAATAATAATGCTTTTAATAAAATATATTTATGTTATGTCAATTGTGTAATATCGGAATAATTTATTTTACATTTGACTCAACACCAAAATAATAAACAATGAAAAAAATAATAAGTATAATTTTAATTGCCAGTTTAGGGGTATTAATTTTTTTTGTATTGGGAATAACTTTTGGAAAAAAAGATATTACCCGAGGAATTGAACTACAGCAACAGAAATTGCCGGTTATCAAGGCAAATTATTCACAAATCGTACCCAATAATGGTCCCGACTTTAGAACTGCTGCAGAAATGACAGTTAATGCGGTAGTACACATAAAAACGAAATTTATCAGAAAAAGCAGTGTTTATGATGATTTTTTCGGGTCATTAAGAGAATTGTTTGAATGGGGTCAGCAACAAAAAACTTATCACCCCTTTACAGCATTTGGCTCTGGTGTTATAATTTCGGATGACGGTTATATTGTTACAAATAATCATGTAGTTGAAGGAGCTGATGAAATTGAAGTTACTTTGAATGATAAAAGGGTTTTTAATGCAGAGATAATCGGAAATGACCCATCAGCTGACCTTGCTCTCATCAAAATTCATACAAATGATTTGCCATATATAATTTATGGAAATTCGGATAATGTAAAAATAGGGGAGTGGGTGCTGGCAGTTGGAAATCCGTTTAATCTTACATCAACGGTTACAGCGGGAATAGTTAGTGCCAAAGCTCGGGATATAAATATTTTGGGAACGCACTCATCTATTAAATCGTTTATACAGACCGATGCTGTAGTAAATAGGGGAAATAGTGGCGGTGCACTTGTTAACATTAAAGGTGAGTTGATAGGTATAAATGCAGCTATTGCTTCAAGCACAGGTTTTTATGAAGGCTATTCATTTGCAATTCCGGTTAATATTGTAAAAAAAGTTGTGAATGACCTGTTACAATATGGTGAAATTCAAAGAGCTTACATAGGTGTTATAATTCAAGAACTGGATGCAAAATTTGCTAAAGAAAACGGAATAGATGAAATTAAGGGAGTTTATGTCAGATCATTAACCGAAAATGGTGGGGCAGAAGAAGCTGGAATAAAAAAAGGAGATATCATTACAAACGTTGATAATTATGAAGTGAATAGTCTTTCTCAACTAATAGAAATTGTAAGTCAGCACAAACCCGGCGATGAGGTTAAAATTGATATTGTCAGAAATGGTAAAGAAATGGTTTTTTCTGTGGTTCTTAAAAATGAAAACGGAACTATTAATATTGTAAAAAAAGAGAAATCATTTTATAACAGCCAGTTAGGAGCCTCTTTTGAAAAAGTTACAATAGTCGAAAAACAATATTTGGGTATTAATAATGGACTTAAGATAATTAAACTTGAAGATGGATTATTAAAAAGCGGAGGAGTACAAAAAGGATTTATCATTACCAAAATAAATAATATACCTGTTAATTTAAAAGCTAACCTTGAATATGCCTTAAATAATTTAAGTTTAGGAATGCTAAATATTGAAGGAGTTTATCCAAATGGAATGAAAGTAATTTACGGTTTTGAAATGTAATTTTTTTGGTTAAATGTTTAAAACAACAAATTGTTAAAAATAATCGTTAAAAAATTTTTAAATTAACATAAAATTTCTTATGTTTGCATGTTTCATTATTTATATATAATATATTGATATATAAATAATTAAAAAAAAGGGTAATTCTATGAGACAGTTAAAAATAACTAAATCAATAACAAACAGAGAAACCGCTTCTCTTGATAAGTATCTTCAGGATATTGGTAAGGAAGAATTAATTACCGCTGATGAAGAAGTCCTTTTAGCACAAAAGATACACGCAGGGGATCAAATAGCCCTTGAAAAACTTACTAAAGCGAACCTTCGGTTTGTCGTTTCAGTTGCTAAACAATATCAAAATCAGGGATTAAGTTTGCCGGATTTGATAAATGAGGGAAACCTTGGTTTAATAAAAGCAGCTACACGCTTTGACGAAACCAGAGGATTCAAATTTATTTCTTATGCTGTTTGGTGGATACGTCAATCTATACTGCAGGCACTGGCTGAACAATCGCGTATTGTAAGATTACCATTGAATCAGGTTGGCTCGTTAAATAAAATTAAAAAAACTTCATCTAAACTTGAACAAAAATTTGAACGAGCTCCATCACATGAGGAAATTGCAGATTCTCTTGAACTTCCCGAGCATAAAATCAATTATGCAATGAAAATTTCAACAAGGTATATCTCAACTGATGCTCCACTTACTCAAGATGATGATATGAAATTCCTTGATGTTTTTGTTACTGATGCTAATCCGGTAACCGATTCGGATTTGATGAGAGAATCACTCGGAAGAGAGATACAACGGTCACTTGCTACACTTAGCGAAAAAGAAAGAGATGTAATTAATTTGTATTACGGTATAGGTATGAACCATGAATATACTTTAGAAGAAATCGGCGCTAAGTTTGATTTAACAAGGGAAAGAGTAAGACAGATTAAAGAAAAAGCCATCAGAAGATTGAAACATAATTCACGAAGTAGATTATTAAAAGTTTATTTGGGCCAATAAAATTATTTGATAAACTTATTATACTGATAGAAATCGAGAATGCCAAAATTATCAAGCATAACTTACAGATAACCACATATTTTGCTTCTTCGAAATTTGTAAAGTATAAACTTGTCCGTATGGATGCCTTTAGTATATCATAGGATTGCTTTTATAAGTTATTGTTTTAGTAATCCTATTTTTTTTATTTGATTTTTTTTCTTGAAAAAGTTGTTTTTTTAATTAACCAATTAATAATCAATTTAATAAATATTATGGTAGCAAATGTAAAAAGTAATAATGATAATAGTAATTATGAAAAATCATTAAAAAAGTGGGCAGATGAAGAAAAAATTGCCAATGAGTTTATTAGTATTATGTATAAATTGTTTTATGATAAATCAATTGAGCTGATACTCTTCAGAAATCAACTTCTTGACAGAAGTGCAAGTGTTATTTTATTAAAACATTCGTATTCTGAAACAATTATCGAAAAACCTTTAAAAATTGAAGATTCATTGATTTTGGCAAAAGCTATTCTAAATGCCGATATAGGACCTGCACGATTGGATATAGGAAGGTTAAATAAAGAATGGACAGAGGAAAAAGATAATTTTAAAGATGCTGATGAATTTATTAAAACAAAATTAAAAGATTTTATTGGTAAAGAAAAGCCTTATAAAAAACCTGTTGATGTTGTTTTGTTTGGCTTCGGACGAATTGGTAGATTGCTTGCCAGAGAATTGATTATTCAGGGTAATGGCTCTCAACTGAGAGTACGGGCAATAGTTACAAGAAGAAATCCCCCTGAAGACATACGAAAAAGATCTTCTTTATTCAGACATGATTCAATTCACGGACCATTCAGAGGCGTTGCTGTTGAAAATGTTGATGATAAAACAATATATATTAACGGTCATGTTGTAAAAATGCTTGCTGCCAGCAATCCTGAAGATATTGATTATGAAGCCGAAGGTATCACTGATGCATTGTTGATTGATAATACAGGAATATACAGAGACGAAGAAGGGTTAGGGAGACATATTAAAGCCAAAGGCATCAGCAAAGTATTACTAACTGCTCCGGGCAAAGGTGACATTCCCAATATAGTGTATGGTGTTAATCATAATGATTTTAATGTTAAGGATTATAAAATATATTCGGCTGCTTCTTGTACAACAAATGCTGCTATTCCTGTATTATCCGTATTAGAAGAAAAATTGGGAATCGTCAGAGGACATTTGGAAACTATACATGCATATACTAACGATCAGAATTTACTTGATAATTTTCATAAAAAATATCGTCGAGGAAGGTCAGCTCCGGTAAATATGGTGATAACTGATACCGGGGCAGCAAAAGCTGCAGTAAAAGTAATTCCAAGTCTTAAAGGTAAATTGACCGGAAATGCTGTAAGAGTTCCGACTCCCAATGTTTCACTTGTTATTCTTTCATTAAATGTAGAAAAGGAAACTTCAAAAGAAGAAGTTAATAAGATACTGAAAGATGCAGCTTTGCATGGTGATCTTGTTGAGCAAATACGTTATTCTACATCAAATGAAGCTGTATCTTCAGATTATATTGGTGATTCATGTGCTTGTATTGTAGACAGTCCATCTACTAAAGTAAGTGATGATAAGAAGAATATTGTAGTTTATTTATGGTACGATAATGAGTTTGGATATACCATACAAGTGATCAGACTGGCTAAACATATTGCACAGGTAAAAAGGTTCAGGTATTACTAAATAGTATTAAATTAACAATGAAAATTTTCTTAATAAATATTATTATTGAATTGGGAAATAGTGGAAATAAGGGAAATAGGGAAATAAGGGAAAATAGGGCTTGTTTTAACTTCAAGACATTGGCTTTACATTATTCATGTATTTCCCTTATACCTTTATACCCTTATTCCCCCTATAACCGAAGGGCATCCGTCCATATGGATTCCTTTCAGTCATATGGATACCATTTTTAATATCTATCCTCGAAGTCAAGTAATAGGAATTAATTAATAAACTGATTAGTTACAAATTAATAAATAAGTCCAGATATGCCTAAGACTAAGTATATTTTTGTTACCGGAGGTGTGAGTTCATCGCTTGGCAAGGGCATAATTTCCGCTTCTCTTGCAAAGCTTTTACAAGCACGCGGTTATTCAACAACAATTCAAAAACTTGATCCTTATATTAATGTTGACCCGGGAACACTTAATCCTTATGAACATGGCGAGTGCTATGTTACTTGCGATGGCGCTGAAACCGACCTTGACCTTGGCCATTATGAACGTTTTTCAAATATTCCTACATCACAGGCAAATAATGTTACAACCGGAAGAATATATCAAACAGTAATCAATAAAGAACGTAAAGGAGATTACCTTGGTGAAACCGTTCAGGTAATTCCTCATATTACCGATGAAATTAAACGCAGTGTAAAAATCCTTGGAAGCACAGGTGATTATGATTTTGTGATTACCGAAATAGGTGGAACTGTTGGTGATATTGAATCATTACCTTATGTTGAAACAGTACGTCAGATGAGATGGGAAATGGGAAGAAATTGTGTTGTTGTTCATTTAACCCTGATACCATATCTTTCCGCAGCCGGCGAACTGAAAACAAAACCAACGCAACATTCAGTAAAAACATTACAGGAGCAAGGTGTTCAGCCCGATATTATTGTTTGCCGTACCGAAAGACATCTGAATGAAAATATTCGTAAGAAAATTGCTTTATTCTGTAATGTCTCTCCAAGTTCGGTTATTGAATCAATTGATGCTGAAACAATTTATGATGTTCCTGTTTTGATGCGTCAAGAAGGCCTGGATGTTGAAGTGCTGAATAAAACAAAAATGCCGACAGATAGTATTCCCGATCTTTCCGATTGGGAAAATTTTCTGTATAAATTAAAACATCCCCAAAGTGAAGTTACTATAGGACTTGTTGGGAAATATACTGAGTTAAAGGATGCCTATAAATCAATAAACGAATCTTTTGTTCATGCAAATGCTGCAAATCAATGTAAAGTAAATCTGAAACTTATAAATTCGGAAGATTTAGATGACAAGAATGTAAAAAATAAATTAAACGGATTAAACGGTGTGCTCGTTGCTCCCGGTTTTGGTTACAGAGGTATTGATGGGAAAATTATCGCCATTAAATATGCAAGAGAAAATAAAGTGCCCTTTCTTGGTATTTGTTTGGGAATGCAATGTGCTGTAGTGGAATTTGCAAGGAATGTATTAGAATATAAAGATGCACATTCAACTGAAATGTATCCAAAAACAAAACATCCTGTGATTGACCTGATGGAACATCAGAAAAAAGTAAGTGAAAAAGGAGGTACTATGCGGCTGGGTTCTTATCCCTGCAGAATAAAAAAAGGTACCAAAGTTAATAAAATATACGGTATCACTGATATTTCAGAACGGCATCGCCATAGGTATGAATTTAATAATAAGTACAGGGAAAATTATGAAAAAGCAGGAATGATACTTTCTGGAATAAACCCAAAAGATGACCTTGTTGAGATAATTGAGTTAAAAGATCATCCATGGTTTATTGGTGTTCAGTTTCATCCCGAATACCAAAGTACTGTTGCCAAACCTCATCCCTTGTTCGTGGATTTTGTTAAAGCTGCAAGAAAACATAAAAAATCATGACTAAGCTAAAGCAGTACAGTTTAATTTTAAAAGTTCACCCTGTGGAATACAAAAAAATCAATTGTATTTCAACCATATTTCCATTGTATTAACCCGTAATCCGTAATTCGCTATAGCGGGAGTAAAGTTTTTTCCATAATTGCATAAATAAATTCTGTTAAGTATAATATAATCTTTTCGTTTTAGTTCAATTTCTTTATATTTGCCGTCCCAAATTTAATATTTAAATATATGAATAGAAATACAGTTATTGGATTATTAATGATAGGTGCAATTTTTGTTGCCTGGAGTATCTGGATGACTCCTTCCAAAGAAGAACAGGCAGAAAAGAAAAGGAAACAAGATTCGCTGATGATGGTTCAGCAGAAAAAATATCAGCAGAGAAAAATTGATTCATTAGCTCAGATAAAAGCAGAAGAAAAAGTACAGGAATTAATTGATAAAAAAATAATAGAAGAACAAGTTGAAGATGTGGTTGATATTAGTATTGTTGAGGAAGATGTGGTTGACAGGGACAAATTTAGTGTTTTTGCAAATTCTTCGGTTGGTGAAAATAAAATATTTAAGTTAGAAAATGAATTTCTTAAACTTAAAATATGCTCAAAGGGTGGAAAAATTCTTTTTGCCGAATTAAAAGATTATGTAACCTATGATTCGCTTCCGTTGATTTTGTTTGATGCCGATTCATCAATTTTCGGTTTTTCATTTTTTGCAGACAACAGGTTAATAAACACTAATGATTTATATTTTCAGCCATACTGGAAGGATTCATGGCTTAAAGATAAAGATTCTATTGTAATAAGCGGCAACGATTCGATTCAGTTTGCTATGCGACTATATATTGATGCTGG
>JAUWSB010000048.1 GCA_030610255.1 Bacteroidota bacterium | reverse complement strand
GCAAGACATCCTTGTCACCTTTATCATCCAATTTAAAAGAATTAATCCCATATTTAGCTGATATTTCCGACAGAAAAACTTCTTCTTCATTGCTAAGTTTACCTGTATTTGTAAATTGTTTCTTTAGTTTAATGATATTATTTCTGTCAGATAGAATACCCTTATTAACATCCATTATTTTTGGTAAAAAACCGAGCATAAAACTTTTATCATCTGCAGTAATAGATTTTTTTTGTGCAAAAGTGATTGCAGGAGTGACAAATAGTAAAGCAATAACAAACAAGAATATTTTTTGGGGGGTTTTCATAATAATAAATTTATTTGAGTTTTCTGTATAAAGTTTAATTTTTTTGATATTATAAAATTTTAAAGAATTATTATAAACCTTGAACTTTGAACATTTTATATAGTCTTTACACGAAAACTAAGTGTTTGATAAGAAGGCGTCAAGAATGAGGCTTGCGAAGTATTTAAAATCAGGAGTCCGTACGGATGACTGGTTTTAAATACGAGCGTAACGAAGTTATTGACGTTTTCTTGCAAACACTAATTATTGAATATCGTTAATATTAAATAAAATCAATCTGTCGTTTTTAAAGTCATAAAGTGTAAGTTTACGAAGTTCAAAATAATTTCTCCAATAATTGTGCAGGGAAGAATAATAAGATTTTTTAGCGTTATCGTTATCAATCTGGGCGTTGTTAAGTTCCAGAACATCATTCACTTTTCCTATCAGGTATCTTTGCTGAGTTACTTCAAAGCGTTTTTGTGCAACAGTATCGGCTTTGGCTGCAATTTTCAATTGGTTTTTCTGCATATTAAACTGCATTACATTTAAGAAAATATTTTGTTCAAAATCTATTTTTTCCTGTTCAACAGATGTTTTAATAAGTTCCTGACTTGATTCTGCCATTTTGATATTACCTTTTGCAAGACCCCAGTCTAAAATTGGTAGATGAATACCCAGTGTTACTTGTTGTTGATCCAATGGGTTTCTATAAGCTTCACTAATATCATCTGATGTTTGTGTCAATCCAAACACCGCATAAAGTTCGGCATCAAACCTATTATCCATTTTTGCCTTATTTACCTGGCTTTCGGCTTCAAGTAACCGTCGTTCAAAGGCTAAACCGGTTGAAGTATTTTTTTTGGCTTCATAAATTGCTTTGTTCACATCAATAATAATATGCCATGTTTTAGTTGGAGGAATCAAAATAATATTATAATCGTCTTTTATTCTTAAGTATGACCTTAGCATGAAAAGATGATTTTTATAATTAAGATCGGAATTATCTACTGATGCTTGTGCTTTTAAAAGGTTCAGCTCTAATTGTAATAATTCGTTTTCAGCGATTTTTCCGAGGTTGTATCGTCCCTTGGCAATGTGATAGAGTGTGTCGTAATTATGGAGGTTTTTTTTGGAAATATCTTTCTCAATTTGTGCCAGTAATAAATTAAAAAAGTAATTTGTAGCTGTTATTAAAATTTGTTCAACATTTTCAAGGTAAGTTCTTTTAGCTTCATCATATTTTAAAGGTTCAATTTTTCTGTCCCATTTATAAGGATTGTATTTGAAAATAGGTTGACTATAGCCAATATTAATTGGAGTTGATAGATATGATATTACTGTTGAGTCACCAAAATTATCTAATCTTTGTATTCCTGATCTTAAAAACAAACTTCCACCGGTAAAGCCAATAGTTTGATTTATGGACATTTCGGCAGAGTAGCTTGCCAGGCTTCTTTCTTTATAAACTTCACTGCCGTCGGGTTGAGTAATACCGTCAATTGAACGGTTAAGGTTTGGTATTACTCCGTCAAGCTTAAGTGAAGGAAGATAAGCGGCTTTATAAGTCCTGAATTCCCAGTAGCTTCTTCTGAATCTGTGCTTGGCTATCAATGCATCGGGCGATTGTTGCCTGGCAATATAAATAACATCATTAAGTGTTAAACGATTGACTTCTGTTTGTGCTGTCAGGTAAACTGATTGCAAAGTCAAAAAAATCAAAATTATTATGCTTGAATAGAAAGTGTTTGTTTTGTTCTTCATTTAAAATATTTTTTAAGTACTATGATTTTTTTAGGCGTAAATTATATCCTGAAACCTGAAACCTGAAACCTGGAACCTGAAATCCTTTAGTATTAAAACATCCATATTATTTAACATAGAACCATAATAAATATAATTAGTGTTAGTCCATAAATTAAGTATTTTTTTGATTTCAGAATAACGCCTGTCTACCGACAGGTAGAATTAACGATTTCTGATTTACGAAGTTATTGAAAATCTAAAATCTAAAATCGTTAATCCTTGTTCATTATTCATTTTATTTGAATTCAGCCGACATTATAGACAGACTAGTTAGTCATGCCTTAAAGATGTCACAGGATCCTGATTTGCTGCTTTTTTTGCAGGCATATATCCGAATAAAATTCCAACAGTAGCCGAAACGCCAAATGATATAATTATTGACAAAGGCGAAACAATTGTAAGTATATCAGTAGCTTTCATAATAATATTTGAAAGAGCCACACCGAGAATAATACCGATAAAACCGCCTGTAATACTTATCAGGGTAGCTTCAGAAAGAAACTGAAAAATAATATCGCTTTTTCTTGCGCCCGTAGCCATTCTAACTCCGATTTCCCTGATGCGTTCCATAACCGAAGCAAGCATAATATTCATAATCCCTATTCCACCTACTATCAGCGAAATACTTGCAATAGCACCCAAAACAATATTAAAAATATCTTTTGTTCGTTGTTCCTGTTTTAATAGCAATTCGGGAACTTTTATTTCAAAGTCCGGTACATCCTCATGCCTTCGTTCTAACATTTTTTTCAATATCCGTGTTGTTGATGATAGTTGTTCTGTTTCATCAACCTGTACAACTATTTTGTCTAACTGATTAAAATTTGATTCATCATCACCACTGCTGCTGAAAAATCTTACTACAGAACCTCTGCCATAAGTCACCATACTCTGTCCACCACGTAAAGAACTTTCATTTATCAGCGACCTGTCTTTGTATCGTAATAACAATGTTTGTATAGGAGCATAAATATTTTGATTATAGTCGCTTATACCTAAGTCTTTAGATACATCCTGATTGAATTTTATGGTTTTTAAAACTCCGATAACCTTTAACCAGATGTTTCCGCATTTAATATATTTTCCTATTGGATTTTCCTGTGAGAAGAATTTAGATTTAATGCCCGGACCTATAATACAAACAGAACTTCCGTTTTCCAATTGTTTTTGATTAAACATCTGACCATCCTGAATAGATAAATTATAAACCTTGAAAAAATCGGGAGTAACACCATTTAAAACTGCCGAACTTCTTTTGCCGTCTTTGATTATATATGTGTCGTAAGTAACTTCAGGGCTAACGCGGACAACTGTTGGGATAATATCTTTAATGCTTTGCGCATCTTTGAGTGTAAGGCCGGGGGAAAATTTTCTCTTTAATGTTTTTCCTTCCTCTTCTTCATCAGAGTTTGAAGAAAAATCAATGATGGGTGTAATAACAATGTTGTTAACTCCAACCATTTTAATTTGTTCAAGGATTTCCTGTTTTGCACCATTTCCAATTGCCATCATAGTGATAACAGCAGCTACACCAAATATAATTCCCAGTGCTGTTAAAACTGAGCGGAATTTATTTGCAAGAACTGCTTCAAGTGCAATTACTAATATTTGAATATATCGTTCCAAAGTAATTTGTTTTATTTAGAATAATAATTATTTTCCGCGTTTTCCTCCTGATTTACCGCCTTGTCCTCCATGTTTTCCGCCTTGTTTTTTCATTAACTTTTGCAATTCATCTTTGCTAAGATTTTTCATCCCAGCAGGAAAATTACCGCCCTTCATTTTTTTTATAAATTCTTGAATTGTATCTGTTTCAGGTTCTTTTTTTGGGATTTCATCTAATCTTTTAAATTTATTTACAATTGCAGTATCTAAAGTTGTTAACCTGTAATTTTCTGCATTTTTTGGGGGGGTAAGGTAAATTTTTTCGTCCTCCTCAAGTCCGGCTTTGATTATTATTTCGTTTTCATTGCTTTTACCTGTAATTACATGTTTTTTTGAATTTGAAGTATATACAAATGAAAGGCTGTCGTTGTTATAAATAGATTCAAGCGGGATAAACAAAACACTGTCGGTAATGTCTGTAATGATTGTATTTTTTGTTGTCATTGCAGGACGAAGTATTGAGTCGTATTCGTTAACTTCAATAATTACTTCAAATACTTTGGCATTTGAATTTCGCATTTGTTCGCCGATATTTGCCACTTCGGTTACAACTCCCGTATAACTCTTTTCCGGGAATGCATCAATACCTATTTCAACTTTTTGACCTTTTTTTACTTTACTGATATCAATTTCATTAACATAGGTTTTTGATATCATTTCTTTTAAATTTGGTAAAGTAGCAACTACAGGGTCCCATGCACTTATCTGGCTTCCTACAGCTTGCTTTTTGCCGTCCCAGCCACGCCTGTAAATCACCATCCCTGATTTTGGAGCTTTTACTGTAAATTGAGCCAAAACATCAAGCATTTGCTGGTAATTTCTTTCGGTTTTGGTTTTTGTGGCAGCAACTTCCTGCATGGTAGCCTTGGCTTTTTTATATTTTAATTGGTAGTTGCTGGTTGCCTGTTCAAGCGCCCTATGTGCTTTGTCAAGACTGATTTTTATTTGACGGATTGTTGAAGGTGGTTCATAAATTGATTGCTCGAGTTCAATATGAATTTCTTCGAGGTTGTATTCTAAATTTATTAGTTCGTTACGTGCATTTCTGAGTTCCATTGAGGTGTCGAGCTGTGTTTTGATGTATTGTGATTCAAGTTTTTCAAGATCTGTTTCAACGTCTTTAATTCTGTTGCTTAATTCTGTTCTGTCGAGAGTTGCAACATATTCACCCGAATCAACAACAGTACCATCCGGGATTATATCTTCAATTGTCAGTTGCCATATTCTTACTGTTCTTAAATTGGATGGCCCTAATATTTTTTCTGAATTTTTGGCTTCAAGCTCACCTGTTGTTGTTACATTAATCTGGAATTTACCGAATTTAACAGGCACCTTTATAGTTTCAATTTCGCTGATTTTTGTTCCGGTAAAAAACCAGATCAAAATAATAATACCCACAATAATTGCTGCGTAGATGTATATTTTGTTTTTTTTCATATAGAGAATATTTTATTATTTTAAAAATTCATTAACAATCATTTCAATACTTATTCCTTCGGCTTCAGCTTTGTAGTTTCTGATAATACGATGGCGTAAAATTGATATTACTATAGCTCTGACATCTTCAATATCAGGCGAATACTTTCCTGTAATTGCTGCATGGCATTTAGCTCCGATTATCATGTATTGCGAAGCTCTGGGACCTGCACCCCACGAAAGATAATTATTAGCCCATTGATGTGCTTCCTTTGTAAAAGGCCTGGTTTTTGAAGCTAAATTAACAGCATAGTTAATCACATTATCAGGTACAGGAACTTTTCGTATCAGATTCTGGAAAAATAAAATTTCTTCCCTGCTTAATATCACTTCCGGATTGGCTAATTCTTCTGCGGTGGTTCTTTTTACAATATCAATTTCTTCGTTAAAAGAAGTATAATCAAGCCAGATATTGAACATGAACCTGTCAAGTTGTGCTTCGGGTAAGGGATAGGTACCTTCCTGCTCAATAGGGTTCTGGGTGGCTAAAACAAAAAAAGGTTCTTCAAGCTGATACGAATTTCCGGCAACAGTAATTGTTTTTTCCTGCATAGCTTCAAGCAGGGCAGATTGTGTTTTAGGCGGTGTACGATTTATTTCATCAGCTAAAATAATATTTGCAAAAACAGGTCCTTTAATAAATTTGAATTTTCGGTTTTCATCTAAAATTTCAGTACCGATAATATCCGAAGGCATTAAATCGGGTGTAAATTGAATGCGGCTGTATTTTAATCCCAGAACTTTTGAAATCGTATTTACCATCAATGTTTTTGCTAATCCCGGAACACCTAATAATAAAACATGTCCTTTGCTGAAAATGGAAATTAATGTGTTTTTTACTACTTCGTCTTGTCCAACAATAGTTTTTGCAATTTCAACTTTTAATAGTTCGTATTTTTCAACAAAGGCATCAATTGCTTCTACATCCGATTTGTACTGCATAAAAAATTTTATTGAGTAATTAAATTATTTTAAACAATCCCGAGTACCCGGGATGGAAATTTACAAATAGTTATAGGTTACGAGAATCACGTAATTCGTAAAAAAAAAGATCAATCAAAACCATTTATATTGAAAATCACAGTCTTTGTATTCGTCAATAATTTTCACATAAGTTTTTGTTGCTTTATTTTTAATCCAATCACTAATTACTTTATAACTTTTTTCTTCCAAAGCCCAGTTTTGTATTCTGTCGTAATCCTCCCTTAAATTTGCTCTGTGAGGCATTGTTCTTACATCCAGGTAAAGCAGGCGATAAGCATCTTTGCCATCCTCTGTTTTAAAAGGCACTGGGTTTGATATTTCGTGAACTTTTAGTTTATCAATAACAAAGAAGACTTTGGGGTCTAACTGGTCAGCTTCAAAGCGTGTGGTTCCGGTCATGGGATTAATAAGTAAGCCACCGTTTATCTTACCCGGATCATCAGAAAACTTAATGACCGCTTTTTCAAAAGTAATTGAATCATTCTCAATCAAAGTGGCAACGCTGTCAAGAAAATTTCTGGCATTCAACAGATCAAGAGGCGAAGGTTTTGTTTGTATCAGGATGTGTTTCACATTTACATATTCGCCTTTGCGTTTAATTAGTTGAATGATATGGAATCCAGCTTCGGTTTCAACAATTTCTGATACTTCACCGTCTTTTAATTTAAAAGCAACAGCTTCAAATTCTGGGAATAACTCACCTCTTTTTGATAAACCTACTTCACCACCGTTTTTTGCAGAGCCGGGATCTTCGGAATATAAAATAGCAAGTGTGGAAAAACTTTCACCATTTAATATACGTTGTCTAAAGGTATTTAATTTTTCTTTTACAATAAGTTTTTCGGAAACACTTATTGGCGGTTTCATAACAATTTGCTTAATCTCATATTCTGTGTTAATCAAAGGCAGACTGTCTTTTGGAATTTTTCTGAAGAATGATTTTACATCAGATGGAGTTATATTTGTATTTTGAGTTATTTCCTGTTGAATGGTCTCGGAAAGCATTTGGTCTCTTACCAGTTCGCGCATTTCGTCTTTAATCTCAATGATAGTTTTATCATAAAATTTTTCTAATTTTTCTTGTGATCCGAATTGGGCAATGTAATAGCGTATTCTTTGATCCATTGATTGCTCCACCTGGCTGTCAGAGACTTCAACACTGTCAATTTGTGCCTGATTGAGTAAAAGTTTTTGAAAAAGTAAATTTTCAAGTATCTGGCACTTTACGGTGGAAGCACTGCCACGTATACCTTCCTGCATGCGATACTGAAAATACTGCCCTTCAATATCTGATGATAAAATAATATTTTTACCAACGATAGCAATTACCTGATCAATAACCTTTTCCTGAGAAAAGACGTAATTAATATTCAACAAAAAAAATAATACGGTAAATGTAAAAATATGTTTGATTGAGTACGGGAATAATTTTTTCATCCGGTTGATGTTTTATAATTTTTATTGATGAAATAACCGTTTAACTTATAACTTTCAGTAATCCTACCTGTCAACATACTAATTAGAGTTATAATTAATATAACTTGATTGAAAGAAATATATTATTAATAAATCTCAAATTTGTTGTTTTTCAGAGCATAATCAAAAATTTCGTTTTCCATATTTTTAATTAATTCCATTTTGCGTTTATTTAAAATTATTCTCCTGATATTTTCTTTTTCAATGCTAAGCGGCGAAATACTTTCCTTTATCTTAAAATCAATGAAATTAATTAAATAAAGATATGGAGTATCTGTAATTTCAATAAACCTGTTGTTTTTCAGAAAAATTTCCTGATTATAAGTTTTTATTGGAATATTTTTTGTCAGATTGTTGAAAAGTACCCATGTTTCGTTATCCAGGAAATACTCTTCGGCAACCATATCGCAATATATTGCCAGTGAATCCTTATCTTCGGCAATATCGGATATTAAAAAGTTTTTAATTTTATCAACAAAAGGAGAATCAATATTCAGCTTAACAAAATTAATTTTTACAATATCATCTTTAAGTTCAAAGTTGTTTTTATTTTTTTCGTAATAATCTTCAATTTCTTCATTCGTAACAACAGTGTCTAATTTTTGCTTAATTAAATTTGATTCGTATTGATAAATAATTAACGAATTTCTGTAAGTTTCAAGTTGTTTGCTGAAATCTTTTTGTTCGTCCGTTAGGTTTTTTTCAGCCTGGTAAACAATTAAATTTTGACGTATCCAGTTATTGATGAAATTTTTTGTAATTAATAAACTATCCTTAATTGATGTTCCGTGAGGTAATATACCGTCTAATTCCGATTTATACAAGTATTCATTGTAAACACTTGCAATGACATCATCCGAACCGTTGTCCGGACCTCTTGTGCAGGCAAAAATAAAAACCAATAATACTACAAATATATTTTTCAAAGTTGGTTATTAATTATTGATTAACTCTAAAACTTTTTCATTTATAATAACAGGATATTTTTCTTTAAGTGATTTTATCCATTCTTTTTCAAGATATGTTTGATAATCGGCTGTGATTAAGCCTTTTGCTTCGTCCAATGATTTTGGCTCAGGTTTTATTAGCTGATATACATAAACAAATGTAATTGGATCATCTATATCCGATTTAAAATTATCGCTTATCCCTTCTTCCCAATTGATATTGTCAATAAAATAGTTATCACCTTTAGAAAAAATATCGGTTTCAATGTTTATGTTTATAACCGAATCATTATTGTATTTGTTCAGGATATCATCGTGAGATAAACATTTAAATGCTTTCTTATAACCATCAAAAGAAAAGGTAATAGAATCAGTCATAAAGAGACGTGAATATTTATAGATTTGCTGACGTAATTCCCCTGTAATTTCAGGTTCTTTTACAGTATATATTGAAGCATATAACCGTTTATCCCACATATAATTATTTTTGTTTTTGTTGTAAAAAGCATTTAAGCCAACAGTATCTTTAATGGCTTTTGACCAGACTTTTTGATCGGTTAGCTCAAACAATAAGATTCCATCCCTGTATTCTTTCATTAATAATTTAAAATCAGGGTATTTTTCTTCCAGATGGGAATCAAAATAATCAGTACATGATTTATTGACAAAATTATTGTAGGCGTTATTAAAATAAACTTCAACAGGTTCAGTATGTTTACCTTTTTGATTTGCTTCAAGATATTTTGCAAAATCAAATTGTGTATATTTATTATTTTCTAATTTGAATAAAGCTTTATTTAAATCTTTTGCTTTTTCAACATCCCATTTATTAACTAAAATAGTTGAATCTACAACTGCAAGTAGTTCAATTTTTGCTTTTGGATATTCTTCAAATTTAAATTCTTTTTTAATTTTATTGATTATTGATTGCTTGCTTTTATATGAGCGTGCATCTTTAACCAAACGTTGATTTAAAGCATTTTTTTCTTCATCATAAGTTCCGGGTTTTTTCTTATCGACCAGTTTAAGTATATGCCATCCGTAAGAAGTTAGAATTGGTTCGGAAATATCATCCGGTTCAGACAAATCGGAAATTGAAACAATAAATTCAGGCACCATACGGTTAACTCCGAATTTTGTCAATACACCTCCCTTTTCAATAGAACCTCTATCTTCGGAATATTTTTTTACCATGTCTTCAAAACTTGCACCGTCAAGAAGATCTTTATAAATTTCATATATTTTGTTTTTCTTATTTAAAGAATCTTCGGGAGTGGCATCTTTTGGCATTGCAATATAAATATGTGCAACCTGAGCTATACCCATTGCTTCTTTAATGTCAGTAACTTTAATAAGATGATAACCGTATTTTGTTCGTATTATGTCTGATACTTCGCCAAGATTAGTGTTATATGCTCCTTCTTCAAACGGGTAAAGCATATCAAAAACCGTAAAATAACCTAAATCGCCGCCATTACCTTTTCTGAATGGCCGTTGACCTGGGATAGCCTCCATATCCTTGGCAGTTGGGTCATCTGATAATTCAATTGCCAATCCCCTGAAATCTTCACCGTTTGAAAGTCGTTCTTTTACTTCCAGAATTTTGTTATAAGCTTCGAGAGTATCAGCCGGAGTAATATTTTGATCAACTTTTATCAAAATATGGCTTGCCCTGATGTCAATAAGTTCTCTTTGATATGCTTGTTTAAGCAGTTCTTCAATAACTTCTTCGTCAATAAAATATGGTTGTGCAAGTTGTTTGCGGTATCCTTTTAATTCGTTGATAAAAGCTTTAACCGTATCTAAACCAATATCTTCGGCTTCTTTTACCTTTAATTTAAAATTAACATATAGGTTAAGATAATCTTCCAGTGATTTTTTGTCAAGTACTTCGCCTCTAACGTTATTTTTTTGATAAACATTCATAAATTCGGCAACAGTAACATTATCCCCACCGATTGTAATTAATACTTTATTATCGTTTTTTTGGGCAAATGTGTTTTGTAATAATCCTAACACAACAAAAAGAATTAGCATTCTTATTATACTTTTATTTCCCTTTAGTTGTAATTTTCTTTTTTTTAACATTGTAGTTTTTGAATTTAAATTAAACATATATATTTAAAAATTAATTTTCATTTTATCTGCTGTAGTTTGGAGCTTCCCTTGTAATTGTAATATTATGCGGATGGCTTTCAATAATACTTGCAGCAGTAATTTTGATAAATTTAGCTTGTTGAAGTTTTTTTATTGTTGAGGCGCCAACATAACCCATTCCCGCTCTTAGTCCGCCTACCATTTGATGAATAACTTCTGAAAGCATACCTTTATAAGGCACTCTGCCCACGATCCCTTCGGGCACTAATTTTTTAATGTCATCTTCTGCATCTTGAAAATACCTGTCTTTTGAACCTTTTTGCATAGCTTCAATTGAACCCATGCCTCTATAAGTTTTATATTTTCTACCTTCAAAAATTATTGTTTCGCCGGGAGATTCATCAACACCGGCAAACAGTGACCCTGTCATTATTGAATGAGCACCTGCAGCAATTGCTTTAACTATATCGCCGGTAAACCTGATACCTCCGTCAGCTATTACCGGTATTCCTGTGCCTTTAAGAGCCTGAGTTACATTATAAATTGCTGTTAACTGTGGTACGCCCACACCGGCAATTATTCGTGTTGTACAGATTGAACCGGGTCCGATCCCAACCTTAATTGCGTCTGCTCCAATTTCTACCAGGGCTTTTGCTGCTTTAGCAGAAGCAATATTTCCGATTACAAGGTCAACGTTTGAGAAATTCTTTTTAATATTTTTTGCGGTTTCAATAACACTTTTAGTAAAACCATGTGCAGTATCAATCACTATTGCATCAACGCTTGAATTTACAAGTGCTGCAACACGGTCTAATGTTTCTGATGCAGTTCCTACAGCGGCTGCTATACGTAAGCGTCCGCGCTTGTCTTTATATGCATTGGGATGAGCTTTTATTTTTATTATATCTTTATATGTGATAAGCCCTACAAGGTGATTATTATTATCAACAACAGGAAGTTTTTCAATTCTGTATTTTTGAAGGATTTCAGCAGCCTGTTCAAAATCAATGAACTCCTTGGTTGTAATAAGGTTTTCTTTTGTCATGATTTCTGCAATGGGCTTTTCCGGTTTTTCTTCAAAACGCAAATCCCTGTTTGTAAGTATTCCAACAAGTTCGTTATTCTTGTTTATAACAGGAAACCCACTGATGCTGTATTCTTTCATAAGAGAAAAAGCATCTTTAACCAATGCATCTTCTTTTAATGTAATAGGGTCAAGTATCATACCGCTTTCAGCCCGTTTTACTTTTCTGACATGAGTAGCCTGTTCATCTATAGTCATGTTTTTATGAATAACACCTATTCCTCCTTCCTGAGCTATGGCAATAGCCATGGATGATTCGGTAACAGTATCCATTGCTGCCGAAACAATAGGAATATTCAGCTTAATATTTCTTGAGAAAAGGGTGCTTATATCAACATTTCGTGGGAATATATCCGAATATGAAGGTTCTAACAGAACATCATCAAAAGTAAGTCCCTCACCTGAAAATTTTCCGTTAATTAGTGACATGGTATTTTAATTTAAAATTCCTGCAAATGTATAAAAAATAGGTTATATTTCATCTTAAATTTTGTTAATAAAAATATATAACCTAAAATGAGGCTATTTCACAGGTGGAAATAAGTTTGATTTAAACTGAAGGCAGAAGACAGAAGTCCGAAACACGCAACCCACAACAAGTCGTCAGTCTACAATTGGCAGTTGGCAATAATTCATTTTAAATTTATCATTGAAAATTAAAATAAAACAGTTACAGTGCCTTTTTTTTCATAAGAATTTCCTTGTTCTGCTTTATATCTGACATAATAAATGTAAACGCCTAAGGGAACGTAATTGCCTTTATATTTTCCGTTCCATCCTTCATTTGGATTTTGTGTTTCAAACAGTAATTGCCCCCATTTATTGAATATCTGAAATGAGTAACCTGAATTATCAATAAAAATTGTTACAGGTTTGAATTCGCTGTTAATACCTTTTGGTGCAAAGGCATTAGGAAGATAAATCTCGGATGTTTGATTAACTATTGCAATATTTGAGTTTGTCGTATCCTGAAAAGGATAAATTTCGCCGTTGCCTTCAATAGCTTCAATATAATAACCGTATTTGCTTTGTGAATTTGTAAATGCCGAAATATCGTCTGAATAATTGTTTGTACCAAATGGTAAACTAATAATAGGGTCTGGACTGAAAATGCCATTCACTTGCCTGTAAATATTGTATGAAACAACTCCTCCGTCCCATCCCTCATAATCATTCCATTCCAAATAATTTGTTTTATCGGGTTTTGCTTCTGCCGTTAGAAAAATTGTTCTTGATATGTTTGAAGTCAGGAAGTCTTTGCCGCAACTATCAATAACGATTATTTCATAGTAATAGCTTCTGTTGTTTACCAGAGCATTATAATCGTCATATTTAATTTCAGAAGTAACGGATGAAGGGATTATTTCAAGTAAATCAAACGGACCTGATAGGTTTTCCAACCTTAAAATTTTATATCCGGTAATATATGCAGTTGTATCAACAAATAAAGTTAATTCAACATGATCATTATTTTCAACTGAAGCATTTCTTAAATAAATAAAATCAGGTTTTGAAAATTCGTAGGTGGTAATACATTTTTTGCATGATGTTGATGTGATTTGATTTAAATGATTATATGCCTGAATAAAATAGCAATATTCATTATCGGTTGATAAATTTTGATGAACAAAGCTTGTAACGGATGAAGAAGTTATTGTTAATAAATTAAAAGGGCCGGCATCAATACTAAAATAAATTTTATAACCCTCCAGTTGGTTAAGCATATTGATATATGATGTCCAGTTTATTGTGTTTGTAGAATCGCATGGGTTATAAATAATTTCATATAAACAGATGGTTCTAAGCGAATCGCCTTCAGCAAACGGACCAATTCCAAGAGGGCTTGTATTGCCGCAACTGTCAAAAGCTGCAATACTGTATGATTTTGTTGAAGTGCATGGATCAACTGCAAAATCCGTATAAAATGTATTATTTAATCCATAGATTATATCAATAGTTATCCATGTTCCTCCTTGGTTACGATAAATAATATATCCTTCGGTGTCGCTTGCCGGATTGACTTCCCAGCCGATTACCACATTTTCATTTGAATCGATACTAACAGAGTCCAGAACCGGTGTGGGAGGCTTATTGATATCATAGAACCAATCTCCTGCAATATTTGATGTTGATTCACATCCTGATTCATCTGAAATTTTTATCTGATAATTTATTGTGTCATTGCAAACGCTGATTATTTCATTATATTCAAAATTTT
>JAUWSB010000229.1 GCA_030610255.1 Bacteroidota bacterium | reverse complement strand
ATTTAAGTTAACGCTATTGCGACAAGTATCAGGACTTTTATCTTTTATCTTTACATAATTAATCACTGTTGTCCGAATAAAAATAATTTATAATGATAAAATGCACTATTGATAATGTTTTGATGAACATTTCGCCCCTACGGGGCTATATTTTTGTGAACGCATTTTGCTATAAACATTTCGTCCCTAACGGGACTATTTTTATAAACTCCGTAGGAGTTAAATATTTATAGAACATAGTAATAACCTTAATTTTAAGCTCCGTAGGAGCGAAATATAAAACAATCTTATGAAAATAATTAGCAACTCATTTTAATTTAACCGGACATCAATGGATAAAGATAAATAATATCCTCCTGATATACTTAAAAAATCAACATTAATAATATTTTTTATAAAATCTTATTAGCAAATTTGTTAAATAAAAAATTAAATTCTACTTTTGCACTCCATTTTAAACAAGGAATAAATTCAGATAAGAAATAAACAACAGATGGATACTTTAAGTTATAAAACAATAAGTGCAAATAAAAAAACCGTTAATAAGGAATGGGTTTTGATTGATGCTGAAAATGAGGTTCTTGGCAGGCTGGCATCAAAAGCTGCAAAACTTTTAAGAGGGAAATACAAACCTAATTTCACACCTCATGTTGATTGTGGTGATAATGTTATTATTGTCAATGCCGAAAAAATAAGACTGACTGGTAATAAATGGACAGATAAAATATATATACGCCACACGGGGTATCCCGGTGGACAAAGGTTCAGCACACCCAAAGAATTATTAGCTAAAAAACCTGAATCATTAATTGAGAGAGCAATAAAAGGAATGCTCCCGAAAAGCAGGCTGGGAAGCGACCTTTTCAGAAATTTATATGTTTATACAGGACCTGAACATCCGCATCAAGCACAAAAACCAAAAGAAATCAAATTAAACACAATTAAATAAATATGGAAGTTGTTAATACTATCGGCAGACGAAAAACTGCAGTCGCCCGAATTTATCTCAAGGAAGGAAAAGGTAATATTATTGTAAATAAAAAAGATTATAAAGAATATTTCCCATCCGCTTCATTACAATATGTAATTAATCAACCTCTTGAACTTACCAAATCAACAAATAAATACGATATAAAAGTAAATCTTGACGGTGGCGGGCTTACCGGACAGGCAGAAGCACTTCGTCTCGCAATTGCACGGGCTATGTGCAAAATTGATGAAGAAAATCGTGCTGCACTTAAAACAAAAGGTTTATTAACAAGAGACCCAAGAATGGTTGAACGTAAAAAACCCGGGCAACCAAAAGCACGTAAAAAATTCCAATTCAGTAAACGATAAATTTTCATAACTTATGGAACGAGTTTAGTATCTAAATTGCTAAGACTCTCAGTTAACAGAGACTACTTGGCAATTGCTAATAATGAATGTAAACAAATAAATTTAATTAAATGGCAAGAACAAATTTTAATGAATTGTTAGATGCAGGTGTACATTTTGGACACCTCAAAAGAAAATGGAATCCCAATATGGCTCCATACATCTTTATGGAACGTAACGGAATCCATATCATTGACTTATACAAAACAGCAGCAAAAATTGAAGAAGCAGCTTCTGCTCTCAAACAAATTGCAAAATCAGGTAAAAGAATACTTTTTGTTGCAACTAAAAAGCAGGCAAAAGAAATTGTAGCTAATCATGTTAAAAGAATTAACATGCCTTATGTTACAGAAAGATGGCCCGGCGGTATGCTTACAAACTTCGCAACCATCCGTAAAGCTGTTAGGAAAATGACTTCAATTGATAAAATGATCAATACCGATACTTATAAAAATCTTTCCAAAAGAGAACGGTTGCAGATAACCCGCGAAAGATTGAAACTGGAAAAAAACCTTGGTAGTATTTCCGACCTTAACAGATTACCTTCAGCAATTTTTATTGTTGATATTAATAAAGAACGTATTGCAGTTGCTGAGGCAAAAAAACTTAACATCCCTACTTTTGCTATTGTTGATACTAACTCTGACCCAAATTTAGTTGATTTTCCAATACCTGCAAACGATGACGCTTCAAAAGCTATTTCGTTAATTACAAGTATTATGGTTAATGCTATTGATGAAGGTTTGGTTGAAAGAAAATTAGAAAGAGACAAAAGGATTATTGAAGAAGAAAAGGAAAAAGAAGAAATCATTAAAATACAAACAGAATCTAAAACTGCAGAAGAACCTGAATCAGATAAAAAAGCTCCTGAAACAAAACCGGCAAAAATTAAAGATGAAGTAAAGGAAGACTCCACAAAAAGAGTAGGAAAAAGACCCCGCAAAATTATTTCAAAAAAAGATACTATTAAATAAAATATATATTCATTTGTAGAACTGAAAAATTAATTAATTAAGATGAAAAAAATAACCGCAGCAGACGTAAATAAATTAAGAAAACAAACAGGTGCAGGAATGATGGATTGCAAAAAAGCACTTGTTGAAAATGATGGTGATTTTGAAAAAGCTATTGATTACCTAAGAAAAAAAGGACAAAAAATAGCCGCTAAACGTGCCGACAAAGAAGCAACTGAAGGTTTTGTTTTGGCTAAAACAAATTCTGATAAAAATTTTGCAGCAATCGTTATGATAAATTGTGAAACCGATTTTGTTGCAAAAAATCAGGATTTTATTGACTATGTAAATTCAATTGTTGATCTGTCTATTGCCAAAACACCTAAATCAATTGATGAATTGAAATCACTTGATTTGAATGGCAGAACAGTTGAAGAAAGTCTAAGCGATCAAATGGGGAAAATTGGTGAAAAAATCCAAATGTCCAATTGCGCATTTATTGAAGCACCGATTGTTTTT
>JAUWSB010000174.1 GCA_030610255.1 Bacteroidota bacterium | reverse complement strand
CAAACCTTTCCCAAAAAAATAATTGGTAATACTGCTCCATTGATAATCTTTCTATATAGTTTTTACTTGACTTTTTAGTGTATTATACAGATATTTGCTGCTTAATAATATGTTATAACCCTAGAGAACACCCCATTATTTTTATTTAATAAAATTTTCTTGTAATTGACACAAGTTATTTACGACTGTGTTTTGTGTCACAGGCATCACTATGTGGCAAATTTTAACTATTATTGTGATGTATTTACTCAGATTGTTATTATATTCGGAATGAAAAAGAAAAAAATATTATTAATCTCAGCTAATCAATTCACTGTCCCCTACCCTGTTTACCCTATTGGATTGTCTTATATTTCAAGCTATTTAAAAAGCAGACTGCCCGAATATGACATCCGGATATTTGACCTTGTTTTAAATAATATTGATAAACTAATTGAATATTTAAAAGATTTTAATCCAGATTTTATAGGAGTTTCATTACGTAATATCGATGATGTTAATATTTATAATAAAGAGAGCTTTATTAGTAATTATAAAAACTTAATTAATGAAATAAAGAAAAATACCAAATCTATAATAATAATCGGTGGTTCGGGCTTTTCGATTTTCCCTGAAACATTATTTGAATATTTAAAACCTGATTTTGGAATATTTGGAGAAGGCGAAGAAAGCTTTTACAAGTTAATTTGTTCCTTTGATAATAATTCTGATTTTAGAAATATTGAAGGTTTGGTTTATGTTGAAAATAATAATATCGTTTTAAACAAAAGAACAAATTATTTCAAAAATCCGGACTTTTGCTTTGAAGAAGACCTTATAGATTATTACTGGAAATACAGTGGAATGCTTAATATTCAATCAAAGCGGGGATGTCCTTATAATTGTGTTTATTGTACTTATCCTTTGATTGAAGGCAGTAAAGTAAGATTATTAAATACTGACAGGATCATTGAAGCACTTTCGGATATTTATTTTAATAAAGGGATTGATTATATATTTTTCACTGATTCGGTTTTTAATATTAACAATGGTTTTAACTTTGAATTGGCAGAAAAGATAATAAAAAACAAAATTAAAATCAAATGGGGAGCATATTTCAGCTTGCACAACTTAGACGAAAAATTATTAATATTGCTAAAAAAAGCCGGTTTAACACATATTGAATTCGGAACGGAATCGCTTTGCAATGCAACTTTGAAAAGTTACAGAAAGCCGTTTACCGTGTCAGATATAATTAAAAAATCGGAACTCTGTAATAAACTAAGTATTGATTTTGCTCATTTCCTGATACTCGGAGGTTATGGCGAAACTGAAGACACTTTAAATGAAACTTTTGAAAATTCAAAAAAAATCAACAGAACTGTATTTTTTCCCTTTATCGGTATGCGTATTTATCCCGGCACTAAATTATATGAAATAGCAATTAAGGAAAAAAAGATAAGTGAAGATGATAATTTATTAGAACCGAAATATTATATTTCAGATAAAATTGATATTTCAACATTAAAGGATAAAGCACTAAAAACAGGCAAAAGATGGGTGTTTCCCGACGAAGATATGACAAAAGTTATGAATAAAATGAGATTAAAAAACAAAAAAGGTCCATTATGGGAGTATCTGATAAAATAAAATCAATGGACGAAAATATAATTGAATTAATACCGCAAAAGCCTCCGATGGTTATGATCGATAAACTAATTTATTCGGATGATAAACGAACCGAAACAAGTTTTTTTATTAAAGAAGATAATATTTTTTGTGAAAATGATGTTTTTTGCGAACCCGGATTAATAGAAAATATTGCCCAAACAGCAGCAGCACGTCAAGGATTTTTGGCAAAAAAAGGAAAGTCGGATGTTTTAATCGGTTATATCGGTGCAATAAAAAATTTAAAAATAAATTTCCTGCCAAAGATCAATACAGAGATCAATACAGAAATAATAATTGAAAATGAAATTCTCGGTGTTACAATTATTTATGGAAAGGTAAAATGTAATGATAAAGTTGCAGCAGAATGTGAGATGAGAATATTCATTGAAAATAACATTTGACATTAAATATTGAGTCCACTCTGAAAAGTTATTTATGCGAAGTATAATTAGCAAAAATGTATAATTTTGCTAATTATACTTATGATAATATCTAATAATCCTTAATAAAATATGAAACATAAAAATCTATCAATAAAAACCGAAACAATTATCAGATTCAGTGAGATTGACTCAATGGGTGTGGTTTGGCACGGTAACTATATAAAATATTTTGAAGATGGCAGGGAAGCATTCGGTAATAAATACGGTCTTAATTATCTTGATTTTTATAAAAACGGTATTCTGACACCTATAGTTAAATTAAGCTGCGATTTCAAAAAACCATTAAAATACGGCGAGAAAGCAATTATTGAAACCAAATATATCGATTGCGAAGCTGCTAAATTAAAACATGAATATATTATTTACAGAAGCTCTGATATGGAAATTGTTGCAACAGGGACAAGTATTCAGGCATTTTTGGATATGAACAGGGAACTTATGTTAACAATTCCGCCTTTCTTTGCCGAATGGAAAAAAAAGTGGGGATTTATTGATTAGTGTTTATCCGCAAAGTAATGTTTCTGCAATTTGTGATTTGAGATTTAAAAATTTAGAATTTCAAGAACTTATAAAATTATTTTTATAAATGCCTGATGTTTACATATCTGCTGATAATATTATTTCTTCTCTCGGGTTTACTACCGAAGAGAACATTAATAATATTAAAAAAAACATAACAGGAATAAAGCTTATTAACAATAGCAATTTTTCTCCTACTCCTTTTTATGCTTCATTAGTTGATTCCGAACGATTGTATTCAGATTTTAAGAATATTGATAATCCCGAAAAGTTTACACGGTTTGAACAAATGGCTATCTTATCAATTACTGATGCTTTAAGAAATTCAAAAGTTGATATTAAAAATAAAAACACTCTTTTTATAATTTCTACAACAAAAGGAAACATTGATATTTTAAAACAAAGCAATAAAAACAGATTTGATTATAAAAAGATTTATTTATGGGATTCGGCAAAATTGTTACAGCAATATTTTGAAAATCCCAGTATGCCGGTTGTTGTTTCCAATGCCTGTATTTCGGGTTTGCTGGGAATTATTATCGGGAGCAGGCTAATTCAATCATCACAGTTTGAAAATGTTATTGTTACCGGAGGAGATATATTATCCGAATTTGTTGTATCGGGTTTTCAGTCGTTTTTATCTTTAAGTACCGTACCTTGCCGCCCCTTTGATGTTTCGAGAGATGGATTAAGTTTAGGCGAAGGTTTCGGAACAATAATATTAACTTCAAATCCTGAATATGTTAATAAAAAAATAATAGTTACAGGCGGTTCTTCAAGTAATGATGCAAACCATATTTCCGGTCCGTCACGCACAGGCAAAGGATTATACATAACAATTAAAAACACTTTAAAAGAAGCCGGGTCAAAAGCAACAGAAAATATTGATTATATATCTGCACACGGAACCGGTACTGTTTATAACGACGAAATGGAATCAAAAGCAATAACAAGTGCCGGGCTGGAGAATATTCCGGTAAATAGCTTTAAAGGTTACTGGGGGCATACTCTCGGGGCAGCAGGTTTAATTGAATCAATTGCAGCAATCAATTCTATGAAAGAAAATACACTGTATAAAACTATGGGATTTAGTAAATCAGGTGTTTCAAAAAACATCAATGTAATTGACAAGACAGAAGAAGTAAAAATCAATAATTGCTTAAAAATTGCTTCCGGTTTTGGTGGTTGTAATGCTGGAATAATATTTTCTAAACTTTAATTAATAATTTTGGTATATAAAATAATGGTATGTTGGAAAAATGGAAGAATGGAATATTGATAGTGTTTATTATTTTAGGCATTCCTGCCTGCCCACAAGGGCTTGCTCTATAGCGAGCAGGTTAGCTCATTTTAAATTTTAGTCATTTATACAATGCTTATAAAAAATCTAAAAATAACAAGTTCCTGTATCATCCGTTTTAATAAAGTTATTATTAATGACAAGATTGATTATGTAAAGGATAATTATGCAGGTTTCCCTGATTTTATAAGATCAGTTTATAGAAATTACAAAATCAATTATCCTAAGTTTTTCAAGATGGATAATCTGAGTAAATTAGGTTTTATTACTTCGGAGTTGTTACTAAAGCAGAAAAATTTATTAAGCAAATATAAAAATGACGAAATTGGAATAATAATTTCAAATTCAGGCTCATCAATAGATACGGATATTAAATATTACAATACTATTAAAAATAAATCAAATTATTTTCCCAGTCCTTCGGTGTTTGTTTATACTTTACCGAATATTATGATTGGTGAAATATGTATTCGTAACAAAATTATGGGTGAAAGTTCCTTTTTTGTTTTTGAGAAATTTGACCCTGATTTTCTTTGTAATTATATAAATATTTTGTTTAATACATTAAAAATAAAAAGTTGTATTTCGGGTTGGGTAGATTTTGAAGACGATAAATATGAATCGTTACTATTTTTAGTGGAAAAAGAAAATAAAAAAAATAATGGGAGAAATATTAATTTTGAACCAGAAAATATTAGGCAAATATATAAATGCCTGAAATAACTTGTATTATAAACCGCTAAGGACGCAGAGAACCGCTAAATTTTTCGTATCTTAGAGTTTTTTGCGGTTTAAATTTTAATACTATTAAATAGAAATTAAGAACTTATTATAAAAAATTACATGGAACAATTAATTACCACATTAAAAAAAGAGATCATAGAAGTATTAAATCTTGAAGAAATGGAAATCGAAGATATTGAAACCGATGCCCCGCTTTTTGTTGAGGGCTTGGGATTAGATTCAATTGATGCTCTTGAACTGATAGTTTTGTTAGAGAAAAATTACGGAATAAAGATAGACACAGCTGAAGAAGGAAAGAAAATTTTATATTCAGT
>JAUWSB010000064.1 GCA_030610255.1 Bacteroidota bacterium | reverse complement strand
GTAAATCCGAATAACCCGATAAATAAACCTGCCATTACTCCAACAGAACCATCTGCTTCGCCTGTCATAAAAGGATCGCGGAAAGCTTTTACAATACAAAATCTTGACCGTTGGCTTATTAAACCCATAAGCATACCTATAATAATAAACCAGGTCATTATCTTATTTCCGCCTGAATATTGGTATGCAATTATAAAAGTTATTATTAGTGCTATCCAACCTGCCCATTTTTGCCAGTTACCGCTTTTACCGGTACCGGCTAAGAAAGTATAACTCTTCCCGCTGCTGAATCCCGGAAATTTTTCCATTTCCCACATAAGGTATTTTAAAGCGATAATAACTCCAAGAAACAAACCGATGGTAAAGATTATTGCACCACCCGACATAGCCGGCATACCACTAAAAAAAGCTCCAATTGTACAGCCTATGCCAAAGGTTGCTCCCAGCGCCATCAGACTTCCTCCGATAAATCCTTTTATTAATTCTCCCTTTGGAGGAATCCTAAAAGCAAATTCCTTTGATAAAAGAGCGCCTATAAATGATCCAATTACCAGGAAAAGACATAACAAACCATAAAAACTTGCACCTAATGGCTTTGCGTTTTCCAAACCGAATATTCCTATAAGCTTATATACATTTTCACCCCAGTTATTTATTCCTCCGCTTGCTCCCCATGGGCTCTTTATTGCAAAAAGCAGAATATTCAATGTGCCAAGTATTATTCCTCCAACCCATACGGGCCAGTGTTTAGCAAAAAAAGTCTTAAATAACTGACCTAGCACGCCAGTTTCTTTGCTTTTTTCCGACATTTCTACCTCCTATTTCTTTTGAATCAGAAAACGAAAAACCCCACCTGATAATTCGCTTTCATCCAATAAAGTATTACCGGTTTTATTACACCATCTGGGTAAATCCGATTTTGTGCCGGGATCTGTTCCAAGCATCTCAAGTACTTCACCTGATTTAAGCCCTTTTACAGTTTTTGCTAATTTCATCATTGGCATAGGACATGAAAGCCCTTTGCAATCCAGTATTTGATCAACTTTAGTTTCCATATTTTTGCTAATTTTTTATGATAAATAAATAAGGAGCAAATCTGATAATTAAATTTATCCTTATAAAGAAATGCTAAATGATACAATTCTTAAATTAAAATGAAAAAAATCAATACCAAAAATGACATAAATCATTTTTTTTTATGATTTATTTGTATATTTGCGAATTAAAGTAAAAAAATTGAATCAAATTGAAATAACTAATGGAAAAAAACTTTTTACACAATAGCTGTACGGTAAGTCAAACACAAACAAAATGTTTTGATTTACTTTCTGCAGAAGAATTACAGGAGATTGAAGAGAACCTGGTAGAGGTTTCATATAAAAAAGGAGAAACAATTGCAAAACAAGGTTCATTTGCAGCATATATAATATGTTTATCTAAAGGTCTTGTAAGAATATATATTGAGAATTTTAAAGAGACTCTGATTTTAAAAATATTATCATCCGGTAACCTTATAGGATTACCATCATTATTTAAAGAAAATAATGTATTTCCTTATTCGGTTATTGCGTATGAGGATTCTTCAGCGAAATTAATTGATATTAATGTTTTCAGGAAAATCATTAAGAATAATTCAAAATTCGCCTTTAAAATAATAGAAATATTAAGTGCAAATACTATTCAATTGTATGGAAGGTTTTTTTGTTTTGAGAAAAAACAATCGTATGGACGTTTAGCTGATATTATTCTTTGTTTGTCGGGCTTTATTTATAAAAGTAAAAAGTTTGAACTTTTACTTTCCCGGAAAGAACTCGCAGAACTTGCAGGAATGTCAACCGAGAGTGTTATTAGAATTATGAAAAAATTCAAAGATGAGGGACTGATATCAGAAAAAGGCAAAACAGTAAAGATTATTAACTATGATTTATTAAGTACAATTAGCCAACATGGTTAAACAATTATACTGAAACGCATACATACGTACTAACTTCGTGTCGTAAACTTTACTACAATCCATTTAATAAACTTGCTGCAATTAAGCTATTCGTACCATAATAATTTTGCCTGCCCGACTGGTCAGGCGGGCATTTTCGTTCAGTGTCAGTTTACTTATAAATATGTTTTAATTTTCAAAGTTCAGCAAACAGCAACCCGTAACCAGCATCCAGCAAAAAATCGGCAGATTTAATCTCCCTTAGATATCTGAATTAATGAAACTTCAATTTCACCACCTTCGGGGTATAAACTTAACCAGTTGTTATCTTCACTGAACCATTTATATTGTGCCCCAATCCTGATAATATAATCTTTCACTTCGTTACTAACAGGGATTTTAATAAGAGTTCCTCCGCTTTTTGAGTTATCTTTTCCATAATTTAGGATAACTTTAAAATTCCTGTCAACAGTGTTCTTTGCCTTAAGTAAAATGTAATTACTTTTTCTTTCCTTTATTGGAACAGGCTTAAATGAAAATTTCTGTTCGGTGTTTTCAGGGATAATAATTTGTTCTTTATTTATATCAACAATTACATTTTCGCTGATAATTTTTGTTATTTTATTAATCATTTCTATTGGGTAGGTCTCATCTGTTTTGTTTTCAGCAGCAATAAGGTAAGATTGTATTGCTTTGTCGTAAATTTTTGAGTTGTAAAATTTATCAGCATCGGCAATTGCTATGTTATAAGCCTGCTGTCTGGCTTTTTGAATTTGAGCTATTATTGAGTTTAGTTCCAGTATTTTTTCTTTAGGATATTGTTCATCAGGTTTAATGTTGGCGGCAGCCTTGAAAGCTATTTGAGCTTTTTCATAATGTTCTTCGTTGAAAAAGTTATCGCCTTTTACAATTGCCAGTTCATAAGCTTTTTGTTTTTCTTTTTCAATTTTAAGTAAAATATTGTTTATCTCATTGATTTTTTTATTCGGAAATGATTCACCGGGTTTGATTTTGCCTGCATCTGCATATTTTGTCTTAGCTAATTCGTATTCTTTCAGGAAAAATAAACTATCGGCTATTGCTATGGCATCATAAAATCTATCCTGTAAAATTTTCTGCTCGGCTATTTCGGCTAAAATTATATCAATCTCATTAATCTTATTTATAGGATATTGCTCATCATTTTTCAAGGAGACAGCATTTTGGTATTCAATTTTTGCTTCCTCATATTTCTTTAAAACAAATAAATTATCAGCATCAGAAATTGCTTTTTCATATTTTTCCTGACGGATAATTTTGTATTTGGCAATATCATCAAGAATATTGTTAATTTCTGATATTCTGTCATTTGGATATGATTCGTTTGGCTTAACAATACCTGCATTTTGATATTCAATCTTTGCATTATCATAATCCTGTGAATTAAATAATTCATCAGCTTTTTCAATCAGATTGTTATATTTTTCATCTTCAGCTTTTTGTTTAATGATGGCTGTTAGTATGTTATTTATTTCTGTTATCTTATTTTTGGGATACTGCTCCTCAGGTTTTAATTTAGCTGAATTGTTAAAAGCAATTAAGGCATTTTCATAATCCTTTTCCGATAAATAATTATCACCGTCAGCAATTGCTTTATTATAATTTTCTTCCAAAGACCATTTTTCTGCAATCTCATCTAAAATTGAATTTATTTCTTCTATTCTGTTTTTTGGATATTGCTCATCTGCCTTAATTTTAACAGCATTTTGATATTCTTTACTGGCTTCAACATAATTTTTTTTATCAAAATAATTATCTGCTTTAGTTATAGCAAGAATATAATTCTGCTGAATATTTTGCTGTTCGGTTAAATCTGCAAGAATAGTGTGTATTTCGTTAATCCTTTCATTCGGATATGTTTCGCCGGGTTTAATTTCAGAAGCCTCTTTGTATGCTGATTCAGCACTTTCATAATTTCCGGCATTAAAATAATTATCTGCTCGCTCAATTGAACTGAGGTAATTTTCGTTAATTGATTTTTGTGCAGCGAGTTCCTCTAAAATTATATTTATTTCAGATATTTTATCTTTAGGATATTGTTCATCCGGCTTTAAACGGCTTGCAAATTCAAATTCGTTTTTAGCATTTGTATATTCGCTTTCGCTGAAATAACGGTCACCGTTGGCAATAGCATTGTCGTAATCTTCTTTATCGGTAGTAGCTTTATTTGCTAAAGCCAAGTTGATTTTTTCAATCATATCCTTTGGGTAACGGTCATCAGGAAATATTTTAGCTGCTTCAAAATATTTTTCTTTTGAATTATTAAAATCCCTGACAATATATAAATTATCAGCTTCATCAATTAATTTATCATAATTTTCCTGCTTTTCAATAATTGGATTTAACTCTGCAATTTTATCTTTCGGAAGTTTTTTATCAGGAAGTATTATGCTTGCTTTTTCATATTCAATTTTAGCTTTTTTGTAATTATTTCGTTGCAGATATTTTTCAGCATTTGCAATTACTTCATCATATTGTTCTTGTTTTACTTCAAGTTCTGCCAGCAATAAGTTAATTTCATCAATTTTCTGTTTAGGATACTCTCTGCCTGAAATAAGACTCAATGCAATCTGAAATTCAATTTTTGCATTTTCATAGTCTTTGTCCTTAAAAAAATTATTTCCGTTTAAAATAGCTTGATTGTATGCATCAATATTTGCTTGTTCATCGGCAAGTATTTTATTAATTTCACTTATCCTGTCTTTAGGGTATTTCTTGTCGGGAAATATTTTCAGTGCATTTTGATATTCGGTTAATGCATTATTATATTTATTTTCATCATATAATTTATCAGCATTTATAATTGTTTTGGCATATAAATTATTTTGTGATACTAGGGATCTGAGCAATTCAAGAACTTCTTTGATTTTGTCTTTAGGATATTGTTCATCAGGTTTCAAACGGTTTGCATACTGGTATGAAGTTTTTGCCTTAATAAAATCTTTTGATTTAAAATATTTATCAGCGCTTTCAATGGCTGCTTTGTATGATTCATCAGTGGTTTGAGCAGAACTGGAAAATAAAATAAAGAAAAAAATGAGTGAAAAAATCAGTTTGCTTATTCTTAAAATAGTCATTAAAAACCTGTTTGAAATTATTTTATCAGAAATTAATTAAATTAACAATTATCAACGTTTTGTAAAAATGAATATTGTAATATTTAATTAATAGTAGATTTACACCTTTTCAATTCGTTGTTAAAATAATAAATTTTTTCATATTTGTTTTTTTATGGCTGCCAACTATTCAATAATCCCATCCTTAATTACTAATTTCCTGTCCGCCATATTTGCAAGTTCCTGGTTATGGGTTACGATGATAAACGTTTGATTTAATTTTTCACGAAGTTCTAAAAATAATTTATGAAGCTCAACAGAAGATGAAGAATCAAGATTACCTGATGGCTCGTCAGCCAAAATGACTGAAGGATCATTGATAAGAGCTCTTGCAACAGCCAAACGTTGTTGCTCGCCGCCGGAAAGTTCCGAAGGTTTATGTTCTGCCCTGTCTGTTAAATTTAAAATATTTAGTAATTCAGATGCTTTTTTTTCAGCATTTTTTTTTGATTCTTTTGCAATAAATGCAGGAATACATATATTTTCCAAAGCTGTAAATTCAGGTAACAAATGATGGAATTGAAAAACAAACCCGATTTTTTTATTTCTGAATTCAGATAATTTTTTTTCAGATAATTGATTAACGGCAATTCCGTTTATTTCCACTATTCCCTTATCGGCTTTATCAAGTGTGCCGAGAATATGAAGTAATGTGGATTTACCTGCTCCCGAAGCTCCTACAATAGAAACTATTTCACCTTTTTGTATTTCAAGATTTATGCCCTTAAGCACTTGTAAATTACCATAAGATTTATAAATATCTTTAGCTCTAATCATATTATTGTATTAAAAATGCAAATATAACAGAAAAGTAATAAATTTGCGTTTCATAACTTATTAAAACTAATAAATCGTAAAATGAATTTACACGAATTTCAAGGAAAATTAATATTAAAAGAATATGGTGTTCCGGTACCAGAGGGTATTTCCGCTGAATCGCCGGCACAAGCATTAGAAGCCGCAAGAGAATTGCAAGTTCAAACCGGTACTGATAAATGGGTAATTAAAGCACAGGTTCATGCAGGCGGCAGAGGAAAAGGAGGAGGAATAAAACTTGCCAATAATCTTAATGAAGTTATTGAATATGCCGATCAAATAATCGGTATGCGCTTAGTAACTCCCCAAACAAGTGAAAAAGGTAAACTTGTAAGGAAAGTATTAGTACAGAGTGATATTTATTATCCCGGTAAGTCGGAAATACAGGAGTTTTATGTCGGGATATTGTTAAACCGGTTTGAGAGTTGCAATATGATCATGTATTCTCCGCAAGGTGGTATGGATATTGAAAAAGTTGCCGAAGAAAGCCCGGATAAGATTTTCACCGAATTAATTAACCCGAAAGTTGGATTGTTACCTTTCCAGTGCCGGAATATTGCACTTAATCTCGGATTAAAAGGCAATGCATTTAATTCAATGCTTAATTTTATTGATAAGTTGTATAAAGCTTATGTTGGTTCAGATGCTAAATTAATTGAGATCAATCCTGTGGTAAAAACCTCGGATAATAAAATATTTGCAGTAGATGCTAAAGTTGTTATTGATGATAATGCTTTGTTTCGTCATCCTGATATTGCTGCTATGCGCGATATTTATGAAAAAGACCCGATTGAAAGGGAAGCCAACCGTTATGACCTTAACTATGTTAAATTAGATGGTAATGTGGGATGTATGGTTAATGGCGCAGGTCTTGCTATGGCAACAATGGATATAATTAAACTTTCAGGTGGTAATCCTGCAAATTTCCTTGATGTTGGTGGCTCGGCTGATGCCAATAAAGTTGAAAAAGCTTTCAGAATAATTCTGAAAGATACTAACGTAAAAGCCATTCTTGTCAATATTTTTGGCGGAATTGTAAGATGCGACAGAGTAGCACAAGGACTTATTGACACTTACAAATCTTCAGACAAGATTAATGCCCCGATTATCGTTAGATTTCAAGGTACTAATGCCGAAGAAGGTAAAAAATTAATTGATGAATCAGGTTTAAAAGTTTACTCAGCCATATTACTGCAGGATGCTGCTGATTTAATTACTAAGGTATTGAAGTAATTTAAAGGTAACTCAATGTGTTAATTGGTAATGTTACTGAGTGTTAAAAGTTATAGGTTATAAGTTATTTGTTATATGTTATTAGTTAAAAGTTAGTGGCAAATGATCATGATGCGAAACGATAATACAACATATATTAAATACCTTTTTTCTGATAAAAAGGCGTCTCTCTATTGGATAATAATCTTCCTTGGATTAATTATTTTGACAGGACTTACTTATCTGATAAAGAAATCTGTACCGGATTATTATGACCAAGATTATAGAACGATTACAGTTTTTACAATGCTAATCTTGACAATTATTATATACATTTGGTTTTATACTTCTGGATATATTAATTTAAAGTTACAGAATAGGTTCAAGGAACTTAATAAAAATACTTTCCAAGAATATCGGATAGTAGATGTTGAATTGCATCAGAATAGCTTCACAATAAAACCTTTTCGACAGAATTATGATGCCAGGATAAATATTAAGCCGCGATTGGATAGATTTGAAATGATAAAAATAAATAGCTTAATATATTTGTTGGGACAAGTTTATGAAATGGGACTATTTCGTAAACATCTAAAACCGATATTAATCTTAACGGATACGAAAAAAACTGGTATTACAAAAAAAATATTAATGCCTAAAATTCAAGAGATAAGTAAAGATAATAATAATTTGATAATTAGATTTGATAAAAGTTTAAAGGGTATTAATACCCTGATTATTAAAGATTATGAATTACCATCATCCACTAACACGCGGTAATAAATAATTTGGCAGTCAATGGTTTACGTAGTTCAGTACTTTTAATTATGTTTACTATAAATTGATAACGATAGCGCTTTGAAATGCCAAACTATTCATGCCGCCACCGTTATTGTTTATAAGTTTTAGATTACTTAAATTTATTATAAAACACTATGAGAATAAAACAAGCAATTCAACAATCAATTGAATTAAAACAAGAAATTTTAAATAATGAATCACTGCTTGACATGATAAAACAGGTTTCTGATGAATGTATCAAAGCATTGCAAAACGACGGAAAGATTTTATTTTGCGGAAACGGTGGCAGTGCGGCTGATGCACAGCACCTTGCAGCCGAGCTTTCAGGCAGGTTTTATTACGACAGGGAACCTTTGTTTGCTGAAGCACTACACGTTAATACTTCATACTTGACAGCAGTTGCAAACGACTATTCTTATGACGAAATATTTTCAAGAATGGTAAAAGCCAAAGGCAGAAAAGGAGATGTTTTAATTGGTATTTCTACTTCCGGAAATTCTGAAAATATTATCAGGGCATTTGAAACTGCAAATAAAATCGGATTAACAACAGTTGGAATGACAGGCAAAACAGGTGGTAAGATGAAAGACTATTGCTGTTACCTGATTAATGTTCCTTCAACCGACACACCACGAATACAGGAAGCTCACATTTTAATCGGACATATAATCTGCGAACTGATTGAAAAAAATATTTTCCCTAATCCAGATAAACTGGAAGATAAAAGACAAAAGTAAAAAGTGAAGCGAAGCAAACGACACGAAGTTAGTACGTATGTACCCGTATGGGATAAAAGTTGAAGCAGGCATTTAAAAAATAAATCACAATGTCCAATTTGGAGTGCTAGGGACAAAACAAAATAAAATAAGATACAAATTTATTAGTTTTGATCATTGATCCCGAAAACTTTCGGGATTGAAATTTGGATATTATTTGAAATTTGGTACTTGTATTTTGTTATTTATTATTTTTTGCTTCAAAAAATTCGGAATAAAAATTTTATAAGTTTGATACATAATGATAAAGGAGGCAATAATTTTAGCAGGTGGTCTTGGAACAAGACTTAAAGAAGTTATAAGCGATATACCTAAAGTTATGGCTTTGATAAATGGTAAGCCATTTCTTGAATATCAGTTGAATTATCTTGAAAAATCCGGAATTAACAGAGTAGTATTATCCGTTGGTTATAAAAATAAAATTATCAGCAAACATTTCAAAAATAAATACAGGTCAATAAAAATTGATTATGTTATTGAAGATGAACCATTAGGTACAGGCGGAGGCATAAAAAAAGCATTTAAAAAAATTATTGGCAATTCTTCTTTTGTTTTAAATGGCGATACATTATTTGAAGTTGATATCCAAAAAATGTATGAATTTCAACAAATAAAAAAAACCGACTTATGTATTGCCCTAAGAAAAACAGATGATGTAAGCAGATACGGAGAAGTTGATTTTGATGATAATTTTAAGATTACCGGTTTTACCGAGAAAAATAAAAAATCGGGTGAAGGATATATTAACGGTGGATTTTACTTGATAAATAAGGATTATTTTTTAAACTTTGATTTACCTGAAAAATTCTCAATTGAAAAAGATTTTTTTGAAAGATATTATAAAACCGAAGACTTCTATGGTTTTTGCTGTTCTTCTTATTTTTTAGATATTGGCATACCCGAAGATTTTCAAAAAGCACAAGATGAATTTAAAAGACTTGAATATTAACAACTCCTGGACACTATTCCTTGACAGGGACGGCGTGATAAACAAAAGAATCATTGATGATTATATAAAACGCTGGGAAGACTTTGAGTTTATTGACGGGGTTTTAGAAGCAATGCAAAAATTATCTTTGATTTTTGGAAAAATTCTTATTGTTACTAATCAACAAGGAATTGGAAAAGGTTTAATGATTGAGAACGACTTGAATAAAGTCCATGCTAAAATGATTGAAATAATTAATAAAAACGGTGGCAGAATTGACAAAATTTACTTTAGCCCATATTTAGAAAAGGACAGGAATGCTTACCGTAAACCCGGTATTGGAATGGCATTGCAGGCAAAAAATGATTTCCCGTCAATAGATTTTACAAAATCAATTATCGTAGGTGATTCAATTACTGATATGCAGTTTGGGAAAAATGCAGAAATGCTCACTGTTTTTATTTCCGGCGATTTAGACCAGATTCCCAAAAATCAAGGATTAATAGATTTTACATTTAAGAATTTGTATTCATTTGCTGAAACGATTAAAGTTAATTAGACTAAAATTATTCAAGGCAAAGCCGAAGTATAATTTAGTTTTTTTAATCTGTCTTCTTCTGATACTACCACTGCAACCACCAACCCCAGACTTTACATAAGATTCATATCCTCTGCTTCGCGTAATAGTTTTTCCCTGAATTCCGGATGAGCAATGCTGATGATAGCCAAAGCTCTTTCCCTGATTGATTTTTGTTTAAGATTAACAATACCATATTCAGTAGCGAGATAATGAACATCCATACGCGGAGTGGTAACAACTTCACCTTCACCCAAGCGAGGCACAACTCGTGAAATACTTCCATCTTTTGCAGTTGAATAAAAAGCCATAATTGACAAACCGTCTTTTGCGGCATAAGCTCCTCTCACAAAATCCAACTGGCCACCGGTTCCGCTATATTGTATTCCCGCTATATATTCCGAATTGCATTGTCCGGTCAGGTCAACTTCAATAATTGAATTTATTGCAACCATTCTGTCATTTTTAGCTATTACACAAGGATCTAACACATAAGAAGACGGGTAACTTTCCATACTCGGATTGTCGTTCATAAACTCAAATGTACTGTCAATGCCATAAGCAACAGTAAAAACATGTTTTCTGGGATGCAGAGTTTTTCGCCTTCCGTTAATTACTCCTTTTTTAATAAGTTCAATCATACCGGGTCCTAAAAGTTCGGAGTGAATGCCCAGGTCTTTATGATTACCAAGATAATTTGTTACAGAATTAGGTATTCCTCCAATTCCTAATTGAAGAGAAGCCCCGTCAGGTATAATCTCAATCATGAATTTCCCGATTTTTTCATCTTCAGGTTTTAATGGTGGAGGAGCAAGTTGTAATAATGGTATATGATTTTCCACAACAGCATCAACCTCTGATATATGTAAAAGAGAATCACCAAAAATCCTTGGCATATTTTTGTTCACCTCTATAATTAATTTTTTTGTTTTCCGGGCTGCTGTTGAAATAACATCATTTGCCGTTCCGAAACTAAAAAAGCCTGCTTTATCCATTGGTGAAACAGTAGTAATTGTAACATCAATATCCATCATTTCTTCAATAAACTTGGGAATCTGATACAAATATGAAGGAATAAACTGTGTAAGTCCAACCCTTGCCATTGACCTGTCAACACCACTGATAAACCACGTAAAAGTCTCAATACAGTCAACTAAATCTAAAGCATAATAAGTGTTCTTTGCATGTGCTTGCGGATTAAAACAATGTATTTTAATATTTTTCAAATCATCAGCTCTTGCCCTGTCGGCAATAGCCTGTAAAAGTGCTAATGGTTCGGCTAATGTTGTCCCGTGAATGATACAATCACCGTTTTTAATGACTTGAATAGCTTTTTCAGAACTGGTTAATTTCTTTTCATATTCTTTATAATAACTCATAGTAAATGATTTTATGTTGATTTTTTATCAATTCGTTTGGCGGAAGACTCTAAACTTTTTTGTGTTTTATTTATAAAGTATCATCAAGCAAATGTATATAATTTTATAAATACAATTAATTTAAATTTTTTTAAAACTTTCAATCAGTAATATTAACTTTGAGGCGATTTAAAATTAATCTGCATTATTTATATGGAAAATTATTTTGATAAATTCAGGAAAAACATCATAGGCAATGACCTTGTTTTTAAAACACCGTATGGTATGAAAAAAATGATATATGCCGATTGGATTGCCAGTGGAAGATTATATGGTCCTATTGAAAAAAGAATTGTTGAAACATTTGGACCTTATGTCGGGAATACACATACGGAAACAAATGAAACAGGCACATTAATGACCAAATCATATCAATATTCTCACAAAT
>JAUWSB010000015.1 GCA_030610255.1 Bacteroidota bacterium | reverse complement strand
TTTCACCGGAGATGCAAGATTTGATTTTTTCTTAGATAATACTTCTTTGGTGGGATTCGGAACACCCGTTAAAGCAACCGGTAATTCTGTGCGTTGCGTTAAAAATACTGAATAATGCGAATCAAGGATTGAAATTTTATTAAACCACAAAGTCACACAATACCGATAGCTATCGGTATCTCTAAGTATCACAAAAAAAATTTTGATTCTCATGAATAATGTTTGTCTATAATGTCAAACAAATTTTGAATTAAAGCACCAAATGGCAAAACATACAACCATTTAACAATTTAACCATTTAGCCATCTAATTTCTGTTATCTTTGTATTTATGTCAACGCAATCACATTTACTTGAAATAAATAATCTAACGGTTGATTTTAAAACCGAAAATGAAAATGTCAGGGCTGTTGACGATATTGGTTTTTCCCTAAAAAAGGGTGAGGTTCTTGGTATTGTCGGGGAATCGGGTTCTGGTAAATCCGTTACTGCCCTCTCAATCATGCGGCTTATACAAACTCCGCCGGGTAAGATCATTTCCGGTGATATCATTTATTATGATCCTTCAGGTAATAAAATTGATCTTTCTTTACTTTCCCAAAAAAATATTCAATCTTACAGGGGTAAAAAAATTGCAATGATATTTCAGGAACCAATGACATCTTTAAATCCTGTTTACACTTGTGGAAATCAAATTGTTGAAGCAATCAGTCAACATCAAAACATCTCTAAAAAGAAAGCAAAAGAAAAAACAATTGAACTCTTCAATGAGGTTTTGCTTCCACGACCTAACGATATTTTCAGCTCCTATCCACATCAGCTTTCCGGCGGCCAAAAACAAAGGGTAATGATTGCCATGGCTTTGTCAAACAATCCTAAAATTTTAATTGCAGATGAGCCCACAACCGCTCTTGACGTAACAGTTCAAAAAACAATACTTGAGCTGATGAAAAATCTGCAAAAAAAATACGAAATGAGTATAATTTTCATTACTCATGACCTCGGTGTTATTGCCGAAATTGCCAATACGGTTTTAGTGATGTACAAAGGTAAAATCGTTGAGCGTGGTAAGCTTGAGAGCATCTTTAAAAATCCTCAGCATCCGTATACCAAGGGACTTTTAGCATGCAGGCCTCCATTGAATATCAGATTGAAGAAGCTTCCTGTTATTGATGATTTTCTGGAAAATGAAAGTAAAGTTACAATCAGAAGTTTTACAAAAGATTTGATTATTTCCGAAAAGAAAAGAAAATCAGAACAAAAGAAAATATTTGAAAAAGATCCAATTTTAAAATTAAAAAATATCAAAACTTTTTTTCCGGTTAAAAAAGGTGTTTTCGGAAAAACAAAAAATTATATAAAAGCTGTTAATAATGTTAGTTTTGATGTTTACCCGGGTGAAACCTTAGGTCTGGTTGGTGAATCGGGGTGCGGAAAAACCACACTCGGTCGGTCAATATTAAAACTTGTTGATACAAACGGAGGGGAAATATTATACAACGGAAAAAATATTGAAACAATATCAAAAACCGAATTAAGAAAATTAAGAAAAGATCTGCAAATAATTTTTCAGGATCCGTATTCTTCATTAAATCCGAGGATAACAGTCGGTTCGGCAATTATGGAGCCAATGAAAGTTCATAAGCTTAATAAAAATGATAAAACCAGAAAATTAAAGGTTTATGAGCTGCTTGAAAAAGTAAATCTTGATAAAAGTTATTTTTATCGCTACCCGCATGAACTTTCCGGTGGCCAAAGACAGCGAATTTGTATTGCGAGGGCTCTGGCCCTGAATCCCAAATTTATTATTTGCGATGAATCGGTTTCAGCATTGGATGTTTCAATTCAGGCACAGGTGTTAAACCTTTTGAATAACCTGAAAAGGGAATATGGTTTTACATATATTTTTATTTCCCACGATCTTTCGGTTGTCAAATTCATGTCCGACAGAATGGCTGTAATGAAAGACGGAAAAATTGAAGAGATCGGCGATGCAGACCAAATTTACAATTATCCAAAATCCGAATACACACAAAAATTAATCGACGCTGTTCCGAAGGGGGTATTTTAAATTATTCAAGGATTTATATATTCTATACCTTCAAAACTATAATCACCGCCTTCGCCAACAATCTTAAAAATTAAAAAGGGTGTCATTGTATTTCCTTCATCATCAATATTACAGTTTCCTGAAGCGCCAAAATAGTCCACACCACCTATATCGGCTGCTTGCTTAATTTCTGACCATCCGTCATTTGGATAAACTATAAAATCTCCAAATTCAAAATTGGTAACAATTCGTACGAATTCGTTAACAGTTTCCCTGAATAACTCCATGTTATCCAATCCTGTAAAATATGATGCTTCTTCTATTGCCAAAGCAAAAATATATCCTATATCATAAAATTGTGCATTGAATGAACCGACTTGCTGTCCGTACTTTTCCATTAACTTATCTGCAAAATATTCATAGGCGATTGTAGTTGTATCAGGAAAGGAAAGGGCTCCGAAGTTTTTAGGTTTGCCACTTATTTCACCAATCATTATTTCAACATGGGCATCAAAAATATCCTCTGAATGTAAAGCATCACAAAGAATAAAGTGTGTATTTGTAAGATCTTTTTCTTTATTAATCTGATAAAGACTATCAATAAATTCTACATAAACATCCGAATTAAGCATTGATATAAAAATAGCATCAGGAGAATCGGCTAATAGCAGGTTCAGTTTATCTACATAGCCGGGATCGTTTTTAATAAACTTTACTTCGACAACCACCCCTGCTCCGAAAACAGCCTGGAAGTTTTCCGATAATCCCTCAGAATAAAAATCATTTTCTTCCACAGCTATAGCAACTGTGGTTATTCCAATCTCAGTAGCTTTCTGTGCTAAAACATTAGCTTGATAATTATCAGGAGGGCACAGGCGTTGAAAATAATCAGAAACACCCGATAAATTTTCTGCTGTCGCCGAACCGGAAATCGTTGGATAATGACCTGGTTCGGAAACCTGTGTAACTACCCCTTTTGAAGATGTAGAATAAGAAGTAACAAATCCTATAAGGTTTGTAGCATTAGAAATAATATCATTTGCTGCTGCTGCTGCTGCAACTTCTCTGTTTTCGCCCTCCGAACTCCTGACAATCAATTCAATACTGTATCCTCCGCCTACTCCACCATTTGCATTAATTTCATTAATGGCTGTTCTGATGGCATTTTCCCGAAGCTGTCCATTATCGTTGTCCATTGGCAATATCACACCAAGCGTGACAATATATGGTGGTTCAGGTTTATCATTATTATCTTTTTTACATGAGCTTATAAAGCCCACAAGTATTGCTGCTATTATCAATAGCGCTGTAATTTTAAAATTTTGTTTTTTCATGATTTAGAATATTCAGTTTGTTTTATATATTTTTGCAAAAATAATAATTATCAATCTATTTTTTCACATTTTTCAAATTACATTTTTTCTTCTATGAGATATGCAATCATTGCCGATATTCATGGAAATTATGAGGCATTAAAATCCGTTCATAAAGATATTGAGAGACATGATATTGACAAAATATTTTATTTGGGAGATATAATTGGATATGGCCCTGAACCGGAAAAAGTTATTGAATTTATTAAAAATAATAATATTCCCTGCACTCTCGGAAATCATGAATTAGCTGTTTTTGATAACAGAATATTAAACAAATTTAATATTGACGCATTTGAATCAATTTTAATAACAAGGAAGTTAATTTCGGAGAAGTCTTTTGAGCTTATTAAAAATTTACCAAGATTTATATTGGAAGATGAGATTTTATTTGTTCATGGTTGCCCAAATGATGATGTTACAACTTACATAAATTTTCTTTCAGATTTTGAATTAATTAATGTTTTTATAAAATTAAAAACAAATATTTGTTTTGTGGGTCACACTCATGAACTTAAATTATATTCTTATAACGGTTCGGAAATAACAAAAAATGATATATTCAGCCATTTCAAATTTTTAGATAAAAGTCATAAACATATAGTACATGCAGGAAGTGTTGGACAGCCAAGAGACGGCAATAATAAAGCTAAATATGTAATATTTGACAGCAATCTATTTTCAATTGAAACAAGATTTATTCCTTATGATATTAAAAAAACCGCAGATATGATCATAAAATTAGGATTTCCAAGATTTAATGCAGATAGATTATGGTAAATATGTTCTCGTTAACCAATACATATTTTTAATAAAAATAGCTCATTAGGGTATACTCAAAATTATATATCTAACTTTACCTGCTAATAGAAGAATTATGGCAAGAAAAAACATCAGTAAAAAAAAGAAATTAAGAGGTAAAAGTACATTTGCCGGAAGCATATTAAGTATATTTAGCAATAATCCTTTCAGGGCTTACAACTATAAGCAGATATCACATTTGCTCGGAATTAAGGATCTTGCAAGTAAAGATTTGGTCATTAATATTTTTAAGGAGCTTTTAGAAAACAAAAAAATTAATGAAATTAAGCCCGGAAAATTTAAACTTGACTCCGCATTAATTAATGACTTTATGGGAAAAAAATCTTACATCACCGGTATTGTTGATATGAAACGAACCGGTAAAGCTTATGTTATACCTGATAACGGCGGGAAAGATATTTACATTTCGGCTAATAACACTTATCGCTCCCTTAACGGAGATAAGGTTAAAGTATTTATGTTTCCTAAAAGGAAAGGCAGAAAAACCGAGGGACAAATAATTGAAATAATATCCCGCGATAAAAAACAGCATGTAGGAACTATTGAAATCACCAGGAACTTTGCTTTTCTCGTGCCCGACAGCACATCTTTACCTGTTGATATTTTTATTCCCAAAAGTGCTATCAACAAAGCAAAAAGCGGTCAAAAAGTTATTGTAAGGATTACAGAGTGGCCCGAACATTCTAAAAATCCTTTCGGAGAAGTAACAAAAATTCTCGGATATCCTGGTGATAATAATGTGGAAATGCAATCCATTCTGGCTGAGTATGATTTTCCTTTATCCTTTCCTGCCAATGCTGAAAAAGAAGCTGAAAATATTAGTGCTGAAATAAAAAACTCTGAAATAAAAAACCGCAGAGATTATAGACGGGTTTTTACTATTACCATTGATCCTCGTGACGCCAAGGATTTTGATGATGCCCTGTCGCTTCAAAAATTAAATAACGGCAACTGGGAGGTTGGTATACATATTGCTGATGTTTCTCACTATGTTAAACCCGGTTCAAAACTCAATAAAGAGGCTTATAAAAGAGGAACATCCGTTTATCTTGTTGACAGGGTTATTCCTATGCTGCCTGAAAAGCTTTCCAATTTTGTCTGCTCATTAAGACCCAACGAAGAAAAATTATGTTTTTCTGTCGTTTTTGAAATGGAAAAAAATGCAAATGTTGTTAATAAATGGTTTGGTAAAACCATAATAAATTCCAACCGCAGATTCAATTACGGAGAAGTCCAGAAGATTATTGAAGCGAAAATTGGAGATTATGCCGAAGAAATATGTGTTTTGAATGACCTTGCCACAAGATTACGAAATGAGCGTTTTAAAAATGGAGCAATAAATTTTCAAACACAAGAAGTAAAATTTAATCTTGATAAAAACGGAAAACCTATAGGCATTTATATTAAAGAACAAAAAGAAGCAAATAAACTTATTGAAGAATTTATGCTACTGGCAAACAATCACGTAGCTGTATTTATCGGAAAAAGGAGAGGAAAACAAAAACCAAACACTTTTATTTACCGCATTCATGATAAGCCTAATGCTGAAAAACTAAATACATTCGTTCAGTTTTTAGAAAAACTCGGTTATAATTTAAATATCAGCACACAGAAAAATATTTCAAAATCGCTGAACAACTTATTTAAGGAAATATCAGGAAGAGCCGAGGAAAACATGATTGAAACCATAGCCATCAGAACAATGTCAAAAGCTGAATATTCAACTCATAACATTGGTCATTATGGTTTGGCTTTTCCTTATTATTCACATTTTACATCACCTATCAGGCGTTATCCCGATCTTATAACCCATCGTTTGTTAAATTGGTATTTACATAATGAACCATCGGTAAATCAAAAAGAATACGAAGAAATTTGCGAGCACTCTTCTGTAATGGAAAGAAAAGCTGTTGATGCCGAACGCGATTCAATTAAATATAAACAAGCTGAATTTTTATTAGATAAGGTTGGAAAAGAATTTCACGGTTTGATTTCAGGTGTTAGCAAATGGGGCCTTTATGTTGAAATTGAGGAAAATAAATGTGAGGGCATGATACACCTAAAAGATATGATTGATGATTTTTATTATCTTGATGAAGATAATTACCGCATAATTGGTCAGTCTTTTGGTAATTCCTATAAGCTCGGTGATAAAGTAAAAATTAAGGTTAAGGATGTCGATTTATCAAGAAAACAAATAGATTTTTTGTTGGTAGATTGATATGTTTTTTATTTTTTTTGTATAATCAATTTTTTTTATTTACTTTTATATTTTAACTTTGGTTGCAATTAATCAATTTAACATTCACAAAAAGGAGGTTTTTATGAAATTAAACTTAAAATCATTTGCTTTTGCAGGAGGAATTGTATGGGGTTTGGCAATTTTTCTCCTAACCTATTGGTTTTTAATTTTCGGGCATTCGGGTGGATTACTTGCTAAATTAGATGTTGTTTATCTGGGCTATTCCGTAACCTGGTATGGGGCATTTATTGGCTTGGGCTGGGGCTTTGTTGATGGATTTATAGGATGTGCAATTTTTGCATGTCTTTATAACAAATTCACTAAATCACCCGAATAATAAATGAATTACCTTGTTGCAAGCAATGAGTAATTAATTGGATGAATCTCCCCGTCTCATTCGTCGGGGAGATTTTTTATATTAGAGAATTTCTATAAGCTTCTGATTTATTTATCTTAGTAGAAACCAGGGTTATAATTATTCCTATTATCGGACTTAAAACCATACAGAAAAAGAACGACCATTCTGTGCCTATTTTTCTGCTTTTTCCGATATTTTCAGAAATTACAAGAGATAAAATATACCAAGCCAAAAATATTATAATTATAAGTATTTCGTTCATTTGCGGCTATTTATGAATAATTTCAGTAATAAAATATTAATAAATAAATAATTGGAATCAAAATTCCTAATACTGTCAACCATGCCCCGCGTTTTGTGATTCCCTTTTTTCCCTTAAGAATAAATAAACCTGAAATTGCAATTAGTATCAGTGCACCTGAGAATATATCGGAAAACCACGTCCACCATTTTATAGGATTATAATGAAGATAATTTATGGGTTTAAAAATCGGTCGTTTTTTTATAGTTTCAATTATCCCCTGCCCGTTGTTTAAATCAAGACTTAATGTGCCGTTTTTCAGAAATACTTTTAACCGGTTTTCATTAGGAAAATAGTGTTTTTTGTAATTGTTTTTTTCTCCATAATTTTCAAGTATATTTAATATCTCTTCCTTATTGATTTCTTCGGGAACATTAATTATTATCTCTTTTGTTTTAATTATATAATTAGGATCCCAGTCGTTGATGTGATTAATTGCAATACCTGATAATGCATAAATAATTGTCATGCCAAAAAACAAATAACCAAAATCACGGTGAATAATCCTGTTCCACTTTCGCCACTTGAATTTCATATTTCTTAAAAATAAAAAAGAGGCTCTTAAATATTTTAATCCTCTGTTTTAGGGTCTTCTTTTACCTTAAATTTTTCACAAATAATTGAATAAAACGAAAGATGATTATCCCCGCTTGCTGCAATTTTTTCTCTGTATTGTTTTATTTTTTCTAATTCTTTTACATGCTCTCCCTGATCTGCTTTGTCTCCAAGACTTCCACCTTTGTGTTCACCCTTACCTGTACCATCACTAATACCTTTTGATTTTCCGGGTTCAGCAGTAAGCTCGCTTTCCCAGTTTGCAAGGTATTCTTCATTAATTACCAATTCATCAACCGTGCCAAGAATTTTTATCTCGCTACCTTCCAATTCGGTATCAAAACTTGGTAAATCCTCTCCCACAACAATTTTTACTCTTCCATCGGTATCTTCATCAATAATGAACATTCTTTTACCACCATGTGCACAAACATGATCAACCATACCTTCAATTGTTACCAATTTACCAACCAATTCGCCTGCTTTATCGCTAAATTCAGCAACTGTGATAACAATTGGATCAACAACAGTATTTTCGGTTTCAACTTCTGCCTGATCCTTTTTTTGACTTCCATTATTTCCACATGAAATAAGTAACGCGGAAATAAAAATTACAATAATTAATTTTTTAAACATTTTTTTCCTTTCTTTAAATTTTTAGCTTGCAAAAATAATATTTACTCCTGTATATTATCAATAAAATCAGATCTTATTTTTATACCATCATATTTTGTTTCTATTCCATTCTTATATGAAATCACTAATAACAACACGCCGTCATAGTCAAATTTCTTCCATTCACCTTCCTTTCGTCCCATTGAATAAAATCCTTCTTCCTTTATATTTCCATTATCCCAGTAGTAAATATGTTTTCCATTTGGATTATCATCAATAAATTTACCTTCAAAACTTAGTTTTCCATCATCATAAAAATATTTCCAAACACCATTTCTCAAACCATCAATATATTCACCTTCTTCCCTGTGATCGCCCATTTCATAAAACCACATCCCATCTTCCAGTCCTTCAATAAATTCTCCTTGTGTTATAATTTCTCCTTTTTCATCATATTCTGTCATCAAGCCATCGGCAAGTCCGTTATAAAAATTTTCTTCTCTTAGTAACTTTCCCGTATCATAATACCATTTCCATATTCCTTCTTTTTTGCCTTTATCTGTATAAGATCCTTCTTGTTCAAGTGTATTGTTCTTGTGATAAAATTTCCAATTTCCTGTTTTTAAATCTTTACTGTATGATCCTTCTGCTTTCAGGTTTCCTTTTTCATAATATTCTTTCCATTGACCATCTTTTTCTCCCTTTTCTGTTATTATTCCTTCACCAATAATTTTTCCGTTTTTAAAAATATATGATCTTTCAATTTTTCCTTCGGCTGAATATTCTCTTCGTATTCCTTCCGGAATACCTTTTTTATAACTTGCAACTACCTTAACCTGTCCATTCTTATAATAATCTTTTCTTATATCAAGCTTAACAAGTTCAGCCACTTCCTCCTGTTTAATATCATCAACATATTTAGTTGTGCTGATTAAATTTCCATCTGAAGAATATTCTTTAAAATATCCGTTTTTTAAACCATGCTTATAATTTCCTTCTAATTGTAAATTACCGTTTTTATGAAAATATTTCCATTTTCCGTGTTTATATCTTTGCTGGTCGTAACGATTAATTTTTTCTCGGTTAACTATAAATCCTTTTTTATATTCTATCAGTGTTATTATAGTGCCATTTTCTGAATATTCTTTTGCTAATCCTTGTTCAAGTCCGTCAATAAAATTTATTGATTTTTTTATTTTTCCATCAGGATAATAATAAATTGTCAGCCCTTGTTTTACGTCGTTAATAAAATTTTCTTCTGTGATATCTTTTTCTTGATAAGTTTTTCTAATACCGTTTTTTTTCCCTTTTTTATAATTTATTTCCAGAATTAATGTTTCATTTTTATCATAAAATTTCCAGGTGCTGTCTAACTCAAAATCTTTACGATTACCTTCCGATTTTAAAACACCGTCTTCAAAATACGTTTTCCAGTAACCATCTGGCTTATTGTTACGCATTGTACCTTCACTTGATATTTTACCATTTTCATGATAAAAAATATTATAGCCATTAGGATTAATTTCATTTTGTGAAAAAACCGTGTTATAAATTATTAAAAAAAATATTAAAAAAAAAGAGTATTTCATAAAGAGTTTTATTTCTATTAAATCAACTATTATATGTTATTTAGTGATAGTTATTAATCATTGTTTAAGGTTACTTTAACTCGTAATCTGTAATAATCGTCACCCAGATCGAAGCCGAAGGGCGTAATCCTTAATCTCTATCTAACCTTTTTCCCTTTTACAACCCGCTGACTTATTTCAAGCTTATAAATTTATTATATTAATTTAAATTTTTTAGAAATATCCAGCATTCTGATAATCGGTATTTTTGCTTTTTCCATAACATCATTAGAAATCAAAATTTCCGGTTTTTTATATTTCATACATAAATACAATTTTTCTAGTGTGTTTTTTTTCATTTCAAAACAATCGTTACATGAACAGGTCTCATCCGAAGGTACTATGATAAATTCTTTTTTAGGAGATTCCTTACGCATCTGATGTAAAATTCCGGTTTCTGTAGCAACAATATATTTTTTTGAATCATCAAATTTAGTAAATTTTAGCATTGCAGATGTTGATCCTACAAAGTCAGCCAGTTCAAGAACAGGTGCTTTACATTCAGGATGGGCAATTAGCTTTGCTTCCTTATTTTTAATTTTTAAATTAATAATTGCCTCTGTATTTAAAATATCATGAACTTCACATGTTCCGTTCCATAAAATCATATCACGACCTGTTTTTCTGTTTATATAGCCACCTAAGTTTTTATCGGGAGCAAAAATTATCTTTTGCTCTTTTGGAAATGATTCAACAATTTGAATCGCATTTCCTGAAGTACATATAACATCCGACATGGTTTTTATTGCAGCTGTACAATTTATATAAGAAATAACAATATGATCAGGATATTTTTCTTTAAATTTTTTAAAATCATTAGCCGGACATGAATCAGCCAGCGAGCATCCTGCTTCTAAATCAGGTAATACAACTAACTTATCAGGATTTAGTATTTTAGCAGTTTCAGCCATAAAATGAACACCTGCAAACACTATCATATCTGCTTTAGTTTTTACCGCATTTTGTGCTAATCCCAAACTATCCCCAACATAATCAGCAATATCCTGTATTTCAGAAATTTGATAATAATGTGCAAGCAATACTGCATTATTATCTTTTTTTAGTTTCAGAATTTTATCTTTTAGCTGCGATTTTGAATCAAAATTAACAAAATTTTTATCTTTCTTTTTCATGATTATTTATCAACTCAATAATATAATATAATATTTTTAAATAAAATTATTAATAATAATAAACTGTTAATTGGTTTGATAAATATATTTAAAAATTCTTGACAATTTGATTTATTAAATATTATTAACAAATTATTAAACGTTATTAATTTATAATTTATTGAATTTTATAAAATTAAGATTTAATAAACAACTGTAAAATTAATATTATTGTTAAAAAGTTTACTTATATTTTTGTAAATATGTTGTTAAAAAAATCTTAATATTTAATTATAAATTTTTAATAATTAACAAATATGTATTATTTTTTAGAAAATGTTAATTAAAAATAATTTTATTAAAATTTTGTAACAAAGTTACAGAGATATAAACACAAAATTGTTTAAAAATAATTATATTTTGATTTTTAATACTATATATACTATATAAATATATTTATCTAAAATTAATTACTTAATTATGAAGTAACTAATTTTGATAGTTATATTTTAAGTAGTTTTGTAAAAAAAAATTATTAACAATGTTTGATAAAAGTAAAATATTACCGATTGCAAGCGATCATGGAGGATATGAATTAAAAGAATTTTTAAAGAAAAATCTCATCAAAGAAGGCTATAAAATAAAGGACTTAGGAACAGGTTCAACAGAAAGTGTTGATTATCCTGACTATATACATCCGTTAGCAAAATCAGTAAATGAGGGAATATACGAAATGGGAATAATTATTTGTGGAAGCGGAAACGGTTCACAAATGACTGCAAATAAATATATAAATATTCGTGCTGCATTATGTTGGAATGAAGAACAGGCATATTTATGCAGGCGACATAATGATGCTAATATAATATCACTTCCAGGAAGATTTATTGATTTTAATACAGCTGTTAAAATGGTCAATATATTTTTAACTACAGAATTTGAAGGTGGAAGACATATAAAAAGGGTTGAAAAAATTTCCAGAATATAATAATTTTATAGAATGTCGGAAGAATATAAACAATTTATAAGGGAAACAGAAGTAATATCATTTGATATTGACCATAGAACAAAGATAAATTTTAATATTTCAAGATATGATGAAGCTGTAATTAAAGGTAAAAAACAATACAAAGATTTAGAGAAAGCAAAAGAAAGAGCTGCTAATTTAAAATACAAAATAATAAATGATCTTGATAAATATTTAATAGAATTTGAAGCAAATTTTACTGATAACGGTGGAAAATTAATTTGGACACAAAATAAAGAAGAGGCAGTTAAAGAAATTCTGAAAATTTTAAAAGAAAACAAATCAAAAAATATAGTTAAATCAAAATCGATGACTACCGAAGAGATTGATTTAAACGAAAACCTTGAAAAATTTAATATAGAATCATTAGAAACTGACCTTGGTGAATATATAGTTCAATTAGCAGGCGAAAAACCATATCATATTGTAACACCTGCGATGCACAAGTCAAAAGAGAATATTGCAGAATTATTTCACGAAAAATTTAATATTCCCAAAAACAGCACACCTGAAAAAATAACAAAATTCGTAAGAAAAAAATTAAGAAAAAAGTTTATTGAAGCTGATGTTGGAATGACTGGGGCTAATTTTTTAATTGCCGACATTGGAGCTGTTGCTTTAACAGAAAATGAAGGAAACGGATTATTATCAATGTCATTTCCGAAAGTTCATATTGTAATAGCCGGAATAGAAAAATTAATTCCGGGGATTGAATCTCTTGACCTTTTCTGGCCTTTGCTTGCAACACACGGAACAGGACAAAATATAACGGTTTATAATTCTATTATTACGGGACCAAAGTTTAAAGGAGAAACAGATGGACCTAAGAAAATGTATGTTATTTTACTTGATAATAACCGGACAGAATTATTAAGTAACGAGAGACAGAGAATAGCTTTATCGTGTATCAGATGTGGGGCTTGTTTAAATTCATGTCCTGTTTATAAAAATATAGGAGGCTATTCATATGCAACAACATATAGTGGTCCTATTGGTTCAGTAATTTCACCACATTTAAAAGGGATGAAAGAATTTAAGCATTTGAGTTTTGCTTCATCACTTTGCGGAAAATGTACGGAAATTTGTCCGGTAAAAATTCCTTTACATGGGTTATTACTATTAAACAGAAGAGATTCGGTAAAAAGAGGATATAATAATGGAATGGACAGAATAACAATGTTCGGATGGAAAAAAGTAATGCTTAACAGAGGATTATTAGATATATTTGGTGGAAAGGTTAAAAAATTTATGATAAAAAAATTTTTTAGAAAAGCTTGGGGACCAAGAAGAAAATTACCTGAAATTCAACCCAAATCCTTTAATAAACTATGGAGGGAAACAAGAAATTGAGAAAAGATAATAAATAATCATTCCATTGAAAAAACAAACTCACCTCCAAATATTTGTTTAATCAGATTTTTTTATAAATTGCTGCGTTTTTTACAATTCTTTTCTAATTTTGGAACATTATACTGAAAAGTAAATGGAAAATATTAATTAATTTTGTTTTAGTTCTTTAAATTTATTAGATTTAGTAAATAGTAATTATTTATCAATCAGTATGAAAAAAGACGGACATCCACTAAAAAGAAACTACAAAGAACGTTATGATTTAATAAGACACCCTGAAAGAATAAGAAGTTCGGATGTAATTGAAGGAGTCTTTGAAAATATATCTTATTATAAATCACCCGATCCCTCACTTATTGCAGCAAAAGGAACGATTGATGGAATAAATTGTATTATACTTGGCCAGGAGAAAAGAAGAAAAGGAAAAGAAAGCAAGGCAACCGGAATGTTGAACTCAAAAGGCTTTGGGTTTACCCTTAAGATGTTAGATGAAGCACAAAAAAATAATATTCCGTTGGTCTCATTTATCGACACTTTTGGTGGGGATACTTCTATGGAATCGGAGCTTGGCGGGCAATCTTTTTTAATTTCCGATTGTATTAGCAAATTTTGTGCAATAGAAGCCCCTACCGTTTCTTATGTTATTGGTGAGGGGGGCAGTGGCGGCGCTTTAGCTTTACAAGTAGCTGATAAAAGTTACATGTTTGAAAATGCGCTTTATTCTGTTATTGCACCTGAAAGTTGTAGCCGAATCATATTTCATAGAAGATTAGCTGCCGGTGAAAATATAGAGAATACGGTAAAAGATGCTTTAGAAGTATTACGCCCGGGAGCAGAACATATAAAAGAGATAGGGATGATTGATGGTATTCTGCCCGAACCGATAGCAGGGGCACATACTAATTATAAATTTACAATAAATACTATAAAGGATTCATTAATTAAGACCCTAAATGAATGGGTGCAAACTAATAAAAAAGGGAAAAAAGTTATACAAAAGAAAGCTCTTAATAAATTATTGAAAGAGAGAAGAAAAAAGGTTTTGAATTATGGAAAATTCTATGATACTTTAGGCAAACTGGCAAAAAGAATAACAAAAAGAATAATACCGGAAAATATTAATACTATTGATATTGAGAGGGAAGATTTTCATACTATGGTATTAATAAGAGCACATTTGGAAGAAGAGGGTATTGATGATACAGAATTGTTTAAATGTGAAAAAGAATGGGATAAAGAAAAAAATATATATAAAGCTGCCGGTGGTTGTGGTTTTGTTTCTTTAAAGCAATATATAGATAATTTTTATGCATGTCCCAAGTGTGGGAAAGGTGAATATCTTTGTGTTGATGAGCAAATAGAGAAGATTTGTGATAGTAATACATTTCATGAAATGGAAAGTGATTTAACGATTAAAAAATTAAATGGAAGCGGAAGATATAATTTTGGCGCATATAAAAAATTATTAGAAAAAATGGATGGTAAAACCTTTTCTAAAGAAGGTTTGGTAACAGGTAAAGCGAAGATTAATGGAAAGAATATTGTTTTGGTAATATCTGATATAAAGTTTATTGGTGGGTCTTTTGGTGCCGTTTTTGGCGAAAAATTTAAAAGAGCTGTTGATTATGCTGTAAAAAATAAATATCCTTTCATCTCTGTATGTTCTTCAGGTGGTGCAAGAATGAATGAAGGTCCTATGGCTCTGGCGCAGATGGCAAAAATGAATATGTCTTTATTAGACTTGAAAAGAGAAGGAACATTATATTTATCTGTTATTACAGGACCTACTACCGGGGGGGCTTATGCAAGTTATGTAACCCAGGGAGATATTATAATTGGTGAGAAAGGCAGTTTAGTTGAATTTGCCGGTCCAAGAGTAGTCATCGGAGCAGGTTTTGATGTTGATAGAGAAGTTGTTTGTACTGATAAACTTTATGAAACAAAAAAAATACAACATTTGGTTAACAGAAAAGATTTAAAAGATATTTTGTCTTATTATGTAGATTTTTATTATGCTATAAAATTTCCTGACAAAAGAAAAAATAAAAGCAGAATCAGGGATTTCAGAAAAATGGCTTGTTAATATATTATCAGGTTTTTTTTAAGTTATAAAACAGATATTGACTTAAAATGACCAATACCAATGTGAAAGCAGTGCTTATGGTTACTTTGTAAAGGGTAGAAAAAAATTCGCTAAAGCGGAAAACTTCTATGTAGAATAAAACCAGATGATGTAATAGAATAAGAATTAAGGAATAGGCAAAAAACCACATGAAGCCCAAATCCCTAATGCAGGGCCTGATACCTGGCTCAAAATCCTGTTTTGGAGATAACAGATATATTACTGCGGGACGGCAGAATGCCATAAAAACTGATGCCGCTATATTCATCCCGATAGTTTTTGTAAAAATATCTACACAAAAACCAAGAAAAAATGCTAAAATTAATAATAACCATTTTGGCGTTTCAAAAGGTAATAATAAAATAAATAAAACATATAAATACGGATTGACATAACCACTGAACTGAATATTGTTCAAGACTAAAACCTGAAACAAAATCAGAAAAACAAAAAGTAAAGTATATTTAAGATAAATATTACTCATATTCAATAATTTCCTCTAAGTTTAATTGTTCATCTTTCATAAGGTTATCTATGATATAAACATAATGTAAGCTGTTAAAATCAGTTGAAAAATCAATTAAAGCCTTGTTCATGCTTTCTCCCTCTTCAGTTAAGTAAATTTTTACTGTACCAATTAAAATTCCTTCGGGAAATATAAAAGAATGACCGCTTGTAATAATAGTATCACCGTAATGTATATATATTTGTGTAGGAATGTCCTCAATAGTACCGATTTTATAATTAATATTATTCCAAACAACATTTACTAATTGGTTGTTCTTTTTGATTTTTGCACTGATTTTTGCATTTTTATGAAGCAAAGACATTACAGAACAATAATTTTCAGAGGCACTTATAACTATGCCGACAATACCATTTGAGCAAATAACACCCATATCGGCTTTTATTCCATGTTTTATACCTTTATTGAGCATCAGGTAGTTATTTTTTTTATTTGTTGAATTGTTTATTACCTTGGCACTGATGAACTTGTAAAGCGTATCTTTATATAGAAAGTTAGTATCTGTTTTCAGGAAAGATTTTTCCGATAACGAATGTAACCGGGCATTCTCTTCGGCTAATTCTTTGTTAACATGTTTAAGTGAAAAATATTCTGAAATATTATTAAATGTATTTAATATTGAACCGGTAATATGATTAGTAGAATTTAAAATCACGGAATTGTGATAGTAGTTATTATTAATAATGAGTGAAAATGCGAATACTTCGAGCAGGATAAACAACAGGATGAAATAATGTTTCAGCAGAAATGCAAGCAAGTGTCGCATAAAGATTATAATCTATTTTATTAAGAAAGTAAATTTATCAAAATTCTTAAGGGCAATTCCTGTACCACGTGCAACAGCTCTTAATGGATCTTCGGCAAGGTGGACAGGTAATTTTGTTTTTTGGTGGATCCTTTCTTTAAGACCACGCAACAATGAACTTCCACCAGCAAGGTAAATTCCGGTTCTGTAAATATCAGCAGATAGCTCGGGTGGTGTCATTTCAAGGGCGTTTAAAATTGCAGCTTCAATTTTAGATATGGATTTATCCAGTGCGTGTGCGATTTCAACATAATTCACAATTATTTCTTTAGGGATTCCGGTTAACATATCTCTTCCGTGAACGGCATAATCATCAGGTGGATTATCTACTTCTGACATTGCGGCACCAACTTCAATTTTAATTCTTTCTGCGGTTCGTTCTCCGATAGTGATATTATGTTGTTTTCTCATGTATTCAATAATATCGGAAGTAAGATCATCGCCTGCAATACGAATGGATTTATTGTTAACAATACCGCCAAGAGCAATGACCGCAATTTCACAAGTTCCCCCGCCAATGTCAACAACCATGTTTCCAGTTGGTTCCAGAACATCAATTCCTATACCAATTGCTGCAGCCATTGGTTCGTGAATTAATTTAACATCTTTGGCACCGGCTTGCTCAGCAGAATCTTTAACAGCTCTTTCTTCAACCTCGGTAATACCCGAGGGAATGCAAATAACCATTTTTAAAGCAGGTGGAAACCAGGATCGTTTATTTTCAGTCATCCTGATCATTTCCCTTATCATATATTCGGCAGACTGGAAATCGGAAATTACGCCGTCTTTCAAAGGACGGATGGTTTTAATGTTTTCATGGGTCTTACCATGCATCATCATAGCCTTTTTTCCAACGGCGATGATCTTTCCTGTATTTCTTTCAAGTGCAATTATTGAAGGTTCGTCAACAACAACCTTATCATTATATATAATAATTGTGTTTGAAGTTCCTAAATCAATAGCTAATTCCTTAGTTAAAAATGAAAATAACCCCATATTGTAAAAGATTTAAATGGATTATATTAATAAAATTTAATGTTTAAAATGTCTGGTTCCCGTAAAAACCATTGACATATTATTATTATCGCAAAACACAATAGAGTCTTTATCCCTGATTGATCCGCCAGGCTGGATAACTGCTGTAATTCCGGCATTATGTGCAATTTCAACAGAATCGGCAAAAGGGAAAAATGCATCTGAAGCCATTACAGCACCATTCAATTCAAATCCGAAGCTATTAGCTTTAGCAATAGCTTGTTTCAGTGCATCAACCCTTGATGTTTGACCAACACCACTTGCAATCAATTGATTGTTTTTTGCCAAAACAATGGTATTTGATTTTGTATGCTTTACAATTATATTGGCAAAAACCAGATCTTCCTTTTCTTTTTCAGTTGGTTCAACTTTAGTAACGGTTTTTAAGTCATTAACAGTTTCGGTTTTTAAATCTTTATTCTGTTCAATTACGCCGTTTAAAATTGACCTGAATTGTTTATCCTGAAAATCAAACGATAATTTATGCAAAATTATTCTATTTTTCTTTGTTTTTAGCAATTCAAGTGCAAAATTATCATATTCTGGGGCTAATATTATTTCAAAGAATAATTTATTGATTTCAGTGGCTGTTTCCTCATCAACAATTTCATTAGTAATTAAAACTCCACCAAAAGCAGAAACCGGGTCTGCGGCTAATGCATCTTTCCATGCTTCAATAAGAATAGGCCTGCTTGCCAGTCCGCATGCATTATTATGTTTCAGGATGGCAAAGGTAGTTTCATCAAATTCTTTAATTAAGTTAATAGCTGCGTCCAGATCAACAAGATTATTGTATGAAATTGCCTTACCGTGCAATTGTTTAAAAACATTATTGAGGTTTCCGTAAAATATACCTTCCTGATGTGGGTTTTCACCATATCTTAAAATATTTGAAGAAAGAAAGCTGTGTTTAAATGATTTGATGAAGTTATTATTAAAATAATTGAAAATTGCAGTGTCGTAATGTGATGATACATTAAAAGCGTGAGCGGCAAATAATTTGCGGTCTTCAACAGAAGTATAAGCATTTTTTTCCTTCAACAGATTAATCAAATCATCATAATTATTTGAAGATGGAACAACCAGAACATCTTTGAAATTTTTTGCTGCAGCACGTATCAATGAAATACCACCAATATCGATTTTTTCGATGATTTCCTGTTCATCGTTGTTGCTTGCTATGGTTTCTTCAAACGGATAAAGGTCAACAATTACAAGGTCAATTTCGGGAATTTCAAATTCTTTGATTTGTTGATTATCAGTTTTATTGTCTCTGCGGTAAAGAATTCCTCCAAAAATTTTTGGGTGAAGAGTTTTAACACGACCTCCTAAAATTGAGGGATAAGAAGTTACGGATTCAACAGGGGTTGCTTTAATTCCGAGATTTTCAATAAAACTGAAAGTACCCCCCGTTGAATAAATGTTAATATTTAATTCATTAAGAAGTGTTACGATTTTTTCGAGACCATCTTTATGGTAAACGGAAATCAGGGCATTCTTAATTTTTTTCAAAGTATTGGAATTTAATTTAAAACTCAAACAATATTTTCAATATAATTTGCAATTTTATTAAAAATCAACACAAGAAACAATATATTTTATGTAAAAAATTAAGTAATTATATTAATTTTACTTTTTTATTAATTGGAAGAAGTTATAATATGATTTTTTTAAAATTACTAAGAGAGAGTTTTATTTTTGCTTTTCATGAAATAATTGTTAATAAAACCCGCACTATACTTTCTTTGCTTGGCATTACAATAGGCATTTTTTCAATAATTTCTGTATTTACTGTTTTTGATTCAATGGAAAATTCAATAAGAAAAAGTATTGATTCGCTTGGAGACAATGTGTTATTTGTTCAGAAATGGCCATGGGCAATGGGGGGCAATTATCCCTGGTGGAAATACTGGCAACGACCAGAACCAAGCATAAAAGACCTGAATGAAATTCAGAAAAGAAGCCAGGCATCAGAAGCAAGTGCTTTTATGATTGGGGTTAGCAAAAATGTTAAATATGAAAATAATAATATTGAGAATGTAAATATTATTGCTGTATCCCAGGATTTTAATATTGTAATGCCGTTTGATTTAAGCGAAGGAAGATATTTTACGCAAATTGAATCGGTAAGCGGGAGAAATGTTGCAATTATCGGAAGTGAAATAGCAACAAACCTTTTTGATAATATTGACCCGGTAAATAAAAAAATTAAAATTTTCGGAAGAAAGCTTGTTGTTATCGGAGTAATGAAAAAAGAAGGGGAAGATATGTTTGGTAATACTTCGGATGACCAGGTTATTATACCTATAAATTTTGCAAGAAATGTTTTGGATGTCAGGAATATTGGTTCAACAATTGTTGTAAGGGCAAAGCCTATGGTTTCAAATGAAGAATTAATGGACGAATTAACCGGAATAATGCGTTCAATTCACAAGCTTAAACCTTCGGCGGAAGATGATTTTGCAATTAATGAAACCGATATTATTTCAAAAGGCTTTGATGATTTATTTGGTGTGATTGCAATGGTTGGCTGGATAATCGGTGGGTTTTCATTATTAGTAGGAGGTTTTGGTATTGCCAATATTATGTTTGTTTCGGTTAAGGAGCGAACCAGCCAGATAGGTATTCAGAAATCGCTTGGTGCAAAAAAATATTTTATTTTATTACAATTTTTATTTGAAGCAATTTTTCTTTCATTGTTTGGGGGAATAGTTGGATTGATAATTATATTTATAATTGTTGTGTTGGTTAATTCTCAGGATTTTGCATTGAAATTGGTTCTTACTGAAGCAAATATACTTATTGGAATTTTTGTTTCCGGATTTATAGGATTGGTATCCGGATTTATTCCTGCATATTCTGCTTCAAGATTAAACCCTGTTGAAGCTATGAGAACTACTTTTTAAGTATGTTTTTAAAATTAATTTTAGCGAGTTAATTAAATTGATAGAAAGATTATAAGAATGGAAAAACGTTGGTACATAAAAAAACAGTGTGATGCAGAGTCGGTTAAACGATTAGCTGAAAAATTAAATATAAATAATTATTTAGCAAATTTATTAATTCAGCGAGGTATTAACGATTTTGAAGGGGCAAAAAATTTTTTCAGACCACAACTTTCAGATATCCATGACCCCTTTTTAATGAAGGATATGGATAAAGCCGTGCAAAGAATAAAAAATGCAATAAAAAATAATGAAAAAATTCTTGTTTATGGCGATTATGATGTGGATGGAACTACGGCTGTGGCAACGGTTTATTTATATTTTAAAAACATATATACCAGTGTTGAATTTTATATTCCCGACAGAGATACCGAAGGTTATGGAATTTCCATCCAGGGAATAGATTTTGCCGCAAAGAATGAAGTTTCGCTTGTAATTGCACTGGATTGTGGAATAAAAGCAGTTGAAAAAATTGAGTATGCAAAAAGCAAACAAATTGATTTTATAATTTGTGACCATCACCGCCCAGGAAATAAAATACCGGATGCTTATGCTGTTTTAGACCCTAAAAGAGAAGATTGTAACTATCCATATAAAGAATTATCGGGTTGTGGAGTAGGTTTTAAGCTTATCCAGGCATATAGCCAAAAGACAGGTGAACCATTTAAAAATCTTGAAAAATATCTTGATCTTGTTGTAACGAGCATTGCGTCGGATATAGTTCCTGTGACCGGAGAAAACAGGATATTGGCTTATTACGGTTTGAAGATTCTAAATTCAAATCCCCGCCCGGGTATTGAAGCAATTTTAAAATACAGCAATGTTATAAGAACAGAAACGGGTATAAATACCGGTAATATATTTAACAGGGAATTAATTATTAATGATCTTGTGTTTTTAGTAGGACCAAGAATAAATGCTGCCGGAAGGATTGAAAGTGCCAGAAACTCTGTAAAATTATTAATTTCTGAGAACACTGTTACTGCTGAGCGAGTAGCAGAACAAATAAATACTTTTAATACAGAGCGACGAAACCTTGATACCCAAACAACACAACAAGCCCTTGACATGATCAGTAGTAATGAAAAACTAAAAAATGGTAAAACCACCGTTGTTTTTAATTCCGGCTGGCATAAAGGAGTGATTGGTATTGTTGCTTCAAGGCTTACAGAAACCTATTATCGCCCGACAATTGTTTTAACAAAATCTAATGATTTGATTACAGGCTCGGCTCGCTCAGTAAAAGATTTTGATATTTATGATGCTGTTGATGCCTGTAGCGATTTGCTGGAACATTTCGGAGGCCACAAATACGCTGCAGGGTTATCGCTTAAAGAGGAAAATTTGAATGCCCTTCAGGAGCGTTTTGAAAATGTTGTTTCTGATACAATTGAAGATCATATGCTTATTCCTGAAATTGAAATTGATGCAAAGCTTAATCTTAATGATATTAATAATAAGTTTTACAGGATATTAAAACAGTTTGCACCATTTGGGCCCAATAACATGACTCCCGTGTTTCAAACAAATGGTGTAATTGATTCGGGTTATGCACGAATAGTAGGAAACAATCATTTAAAACTTAACGTTGTTCATCGTGATATTTCAGGGTACCCTGTTTCAGCTATTGCTTTTCAACAGGGAAAACATTTAGAATATATTAAAAAAGGCATTCCCTTTGACATTTGCTATCATATTGAGGAAAATACCTGGAATAATAAAACAACAATTCAGCTAAATATTAAAGATGTAAAACCTGTAATTTGAAATTTATTTGTTTAGGTTATAAGGTTAGGGTTAAGATGCCGGTTTGAGTGAAGGTAATGGTAATGTATTTTTCACTTAACCCTTACCCCTAAACCACACCTGCATCATAACCCTTAATCAAATAATAACAGAATTGGGTAAAGGTAATGGTTAGGAGGCCGGTTTGGGTGATGGTAATGTGTTTTTCACTTAACCTTTACCCCTAAACCACACCTGCATCATAACCCTTAACCAAATAATAACAGAATTGGGTAAAGGTAATGGTTAGGAGGCCGGTTTGGGTGATGGTAATGGTAATGTATTTTTCACTTAATCTTTACCGCTAAACCACACCTGCATCATAACCCTTAATCAAATAATAACAGAATGGGGTAAAGGTAATGGTTAGGAGGCCGGTTTGGGTGAAGGTAA
>JAUWSB010000053.1 GCA_030610255.1 Bacteroidota bacterium | reverse complement strand
TGATTACATCACTTCTATTTATTCCGGAAATAAAATCAACAGCATTGCAGGTTTATTAAAAGAAAAAGGATACTCGACGGCATTTTATCACGGTGGTACAAATGGCACTATGAGCTTTGATGCTTTTGTTAAAATTGCAGGTTTTGAAAAATATTACGGTCGAACCGAATATAATAATGAAAACGATTTTGATGGAAAATGGGGAATTTTTGACGAAGAATTTTTTCAGTTTGCTGCAGAAAATATAAATCAGACACAACAACCGTTTTTCGCTACGATTTTTTCGCTGTCATCTCACCATCCTTATACAATTCCCGAAAAGTATAAAAATAAATTCCGCAAAGGAAATTTGGAAATTCATGAAAGCATTATGTATACCGATTATGCTTTAAAACAATTTTTTAAAACTGCTTCTGAAATGCCATGGTTTGAAAATACTTTGTTCGTAATTACTGCGGATCATACTTCCGAAACATATTATCCGCAATATCAAACCAATGCTGGCAATTATGCCATTCCAATAATTTTTTATAAACCCAATAGTGATTTAACAGGAATAAAAACTGATATTGCCCAACAAACCGATATTATGCCTACAATTTTAAATTATCTTAATTTTGATAAAATTTTTATTGCTTTCGGAACCAATTTACTTGATACAACTTCATACCATTTTTCCATCAGTTATTTAAATGGCATTTATCAATTAATTAAAAATAATTACGTATTACAGTTTGATGGAAATAAATCAACAGCTTTGTATAACTTAAAAACCGACAGTCTTTTGCATTATAATCTGATAAGCTCAGAAGAAACGATAAAAACCGAACTTGAAAATTTTATCAAAGCCATTATACAGCAATATAACAGCAGGTTGATAAATAATGAACTCATAATACAAGAATAAATGATGAATAAAAAGAAAATACAATTTATAATTAATCCTATTTCAGGGATTGGCAGGCATAAGCTTATTGAAAAATATATTGATAAAAAAATTGATAAAACTATTTTTGATTATGGTATTTCATACACAAAACACCCATTGCACGGAACACAAATTGCCGGTGAAGCAATAAAAAACAATTATGAAATTATTGTAGCTGTTGGAGGTGACGGCTCAATCAACGAAATAGCACAAAAGCTTATCGGATCAAACACTATTTTAGGAATAATACCAACCGGCTCGGGCAATGGACTTGCACATCATCTTAATATCCCTGTTAACATCCTTCATGCAATTGATGTAATAAACAACCTGAAAACAATAAAAATTGACACTGCCACAATTAATGATAATATTTTCGTAAGTATTGCCGGAGTCGGATTTGATGCCCATGTAGCAAAAAAATTCGCAAAAAATAAAAGACGCGGTTTTCTTACTTATTTCAAAATTGTTACTAAGGAATATCCTCGTTACAAACCAAAAAACTATGAATTGATTATTGATGGCAAGAAATTTAACAAAGAAGCATTATTCATTAGTTTTGCAAATTCCGACCAGTTTGGATATCATACTACAATAGCACCAAAAGCCGAAATAGATGACGGTTTGATTGATGTTTGTATCGTGAAAAAATTTCCGCTGGTTGAACTGCCGTTTATTGCTCATTTGCTTTACTGGAAACAAATTGACAAATCAAAATATGTTGAAGTAATTAAGGCAAAAAAAATAAAATTAAAACAGGAAAAAAACCAAACAATAAATCTTGATGGCGAACCTGTTAAACTTGGCAAAGTGCTAAATATTAAAATTAATCCATTATCATTAAAAATTATTGTTCGGTAATGTCAAAAAAGGGAAAACCTACAGGTATTGTTTATTCAACAAACCCTGATTTCAACTATGAATATGAAGATAGAGACACGCCATGGCATGCCTCTACTTTGCCACCTCAACAGCAAAATCTTAAGATAATGCTGGATAAAAAACAAAGAAGAGGTAAAAAAGTCAGTTTGATAACGGGTTTTATCGGAACTGAAAATGACCTGAAAGAACTTGGTAAAATGTTGAAATTAAAATGCGGTGCAGGAGGTACGGTAAAAAACGGTGAAATATTAATTCAGGGAGATTTTATAGATAAAATTTTTAACTTACTTTTAAAAACAAAATATAAGATTAAAAAAATTGGAGGATAAATAATATCAATATTTCTATAAATCAGAAATTAATTGTTTAGTAAGTATTTTATACTTTTGCAATTAATAGAAAAAATAAAATATGAAAACATTTAAAATTTTAACACTAACATTTTTATTTTCAGGCATGGCTGTTATCAGCTTTAGCCAGAATTCAGGAAAAGGTGGAATATCAGATACTGTTCTGAAAGAAATAAAAAAATCCGTTGAAAACAATGCAGATACACGTGCATTAATCAATGCAGTAACAAATAATGAAATAAAAAAATTGGCACTAAACAGGGAAAACGCCGGAAAAGTCAATCATTATTTTTCAAATAAAATAAAAACCACCGGTATTACCAATCAAAAATCAACAGGTCGCTGCTGGCTGTTTACAGGATTAAATACTATGCGTCCTGTTATTATTGAAAAATATAATTTACCTGATTTTGATTTTTCACATAATTTTTCATTTTTCTGGGACCAGCTTGAAAAATCAAATTTATTCCTTGAGGCAATCATTGCTACAAGCGATAAACCTTTGGATGACAGGACTGTTGTCTGGCTGTTCAAGCACCCGATAAATGATGGTGGACAGTGGACAACATTTGCCGATATTGTTGAAAAATACGGTGTTGTCCCTAAATCTGTTATGCCCGAAACCTTTCAAAGCGAAAAAACAAGTATGATGTCGCGACTGATTCGCAGAAAATTAAAAGAAGACGGAATGGAGTTAAGAGAAATGTATCAGAATAAAGCTGAAACAGAATCAATCCAAAAACGAAAAATTGAGATGCTTTCCGAAATTTACAGAATGTTTGTATTAAACCTTGGCGAACCACCAAGCGAATTTACCTGGCAATACAAAGATAAGGAAGATAAAATCAGCGAGCCGAAAACTTATACACCAAAACAATTTTATGAGGAAACTATTGGTATCAACCTGAAAAATTTTGTTATGTTCATGAATGACCCTTCACGACCTTATTATCAACTTTATGAAATTGAATACGACAGAAGCATGTATGATGGTTATAACTGGAAATATATCAATCTGCCTATTGAAAAAATCAAGGAATTTGCAAAAGTTTCAATTTTGGATAGTACAGCAATGTACTTTTCATGTGATGTAGGAAAGCAGCTTAATTCTACTTATGGCACTCTTGACCTTAATAACTATGATTATGATGATTTGATGGGTGTAAAATTCGGCATGGACAAAAAGCAGCGTATTCAAACTTTTGAAAGCAGTTCAACACACGGTATGGCTCTTATCGGATTAAATATTGACGAAAACGGAAAAATTGATAAATGGCTTCTTGAAAACAGTTGGGGAGTCGAAAGATGCAATAAAGGCTATTTAACGATGACAGATGAATGGTTTGCCGGATATTTGTTCCGGCTTGTAATCAATAAAAAATATATTGATAAAAAAACTTTAAAAATCTTAGAACAAAAAGCAATCAAACTTCCGCCATGGGATCCGATGTTTGCTCCGGAGGAATAATCAAATCATTAAATAAATCAGTCATTAAAATTATTTTAAAATGTTTAAATATTTATCTAACTTATTTAAAGAGTGGTTAATTCAACTCGGCATATCAGAACATACTGCAAAAATATTTGAAGATTATGCAGGTTTAATTATAATAATTTTCTTTAGTTTTATTGTTTATTTTCTCGTAAAAAAAATCCTGATAAAGATAGTTCACGCTTTTGTTAAAAAATCAAAAAACAAATGGGATGATATTTTGATAGAACGAAAAGTCCTTACCAGGATATCCTATCTTATACCTTTATTAATTGTAAACTTTTTTATACCATACCTGCTTGCCGATTATTCAATTACAATTAAAATTGTTCAAAAAACATTACAAATTTTAATGGTGGCGGTTAGTGTTTCTGCAATTAATTCTTTTTTAAATGTACTGCATCACATTTATCAAAATTTTGAAATCTCAAAATCAAAACCCATAAAAGGTTATTTGCAGGTAGCAAAAATGATTCTTTATATTTTTGCCACAGTATTTATCATTTCAATACTTCTCGGAGAATCAAGTTTTGGCTGGCTTGCAGGATTCGGTGCATTCTCTGCAATACTAATGCTGGTTTTTAAAGACCCTATTTTGGGATTTGTCGGAGGAATACAGCTAACCTCAAATAACATGGTAAGAATAGGCGATTGGATTGCAATGCACAAATACGGAGCTGACGGAACTGTAATTGATATTTCACTCACAAGTGTAAAAGTTCAAAACTGGGATAAAACAATCACTACTATACCAACCTATGCTATGATTACAGATTATTTTCAAAACTGGCGCGGTATGGAAGAATCCGGTGGCAGAAGAATAAAACGTTCAATAAACATTGATATGGAAAGCGTTAAATTCTGTACACCGGAAATGCTTGAACGTTTCAGAAAATTTCAGTTCGTTTCTGATTATATTGATAATAAAAATAAAGAAATTGAAGAATATAATACTAAATATAATATTGATAATTCGGTTTTGGTTAACGGACGAAGACAAACAAACCTCGGTATATTCAGAGCTTATTTAAAAGCCTATCTTCATCATGATTCAAAAATCAGTGATACAATGACATTCTTAGTCAGGCAGCTACAACCAACAGAATATGGAATTCCTATTGAAATTTATGTTTTCAGCAAAATACAGGAATGGGCAAAATATGAAGATATACAATCAGATATTTTTGATCATGTTTTATCTGTAGTGCCACAATTTGATCTGAGAATATTCCAGAGTCCGACTGGGGCTGATTTTAAGAAACTTTTTTAATGGCAATTTTAAACCACTCAGTAAATTTCTCAGGATTGTTTTTTATTTCTGTCAACTAAAACAACATAGAACCATTTTTAAAAATTATCAACTATGAAAAGATTATATTTCAGAGAAACCCAAAAATTCAAACAACTTTGGTTATGGATACTTCTTTCGGCTTTAGCAGGTATTTGGATATGGGGAATTGTGCAACAGATATTTCTGGGTATTCCATTCGGTAATAACCCGGCTTCGGATTTAGGATTGATTTTAATAGGATTGATTGTTATCTCTCCGATAATTCTGATTTTTAAACTGACTTTGATTACAGAAGTAAGAAAAGATGCAGTTTATTACAAATTATTCCCTCTCCAATTTAAATTTAAAAAGATTGAACCCGGAGAGATTAAAGAATATTACACAAGGCAATATAAACCTCTTTCCGAGTATGGTGGCTGGGGTATTCGTATTGGCAAAAAAGGAAAAGCATTTAATGTTAGCGGAAATATGGGCATGCAATTTATTTTAAAAAACGGGAAAAATATTTTGATAGGCACCAAAAAACCTGAAGAATTTCAAAAAGCTATGGATAAGATGATGAAAAAATAACTTTTCCATAATAAGAAAGTCTGTCCATAAAGTCTGAAAGTTTAAATAAATATTAAAAATCACAAAACTTGTCTGTATGGATGACAAGTACTAAATTTCAAAACTTGTCCGTATGGATAAATTACAATATTCAATCCCGAGAACTCAGCGATTTTTTAGGCATTATAAATTAGATTAAATATATATTTAAACATTAATTATTAACGTTATTAAGAAAAAAACACTCAATAAGCAACACACAATAATCAATAAACAAGTAAAAATTTATAAAAGTATTGAAACTGCGAAGTCAAATATGTAGAAATAATGAAAATCCATATGACTAAAAGGAATCCGTATGGACGGACTCCCTTTGGTCGTTGAATATTGTATATTGAGTGTTGAATGTTTAATTCCTATAATGAGTTGGCATTATATAAATACCCACTACAAATAACATAGAGCCCAAATAAGTTTGTTTTTAAAAAAACCTTATTGTAATTTATTTGTTATTTGTTTTTTGTTATTTGGTGCTTCATTTTATGTAAATCTTTGACTTTAAAGACAAGCACTAATTAATCTTATATCCGAGTTTAATCATAAACCACCTTCCCTGCTGAGGATAAGGAAATTCAACACTTCCGCCTTGTTTGTATTTTGTATCAAAAAGATTGTTAATCCTTACATCAAGTAAAAAATTATAAAAGTCTTTAAGCAAAATACCTGAATTTACTATAAAAACATCTTCAACATAATTATTATCATCAAAATATTCAATTCCGTTTTTAAAAGTGTTGACAGGTGAGATTTGTTTCCCAATATACCTGATGGTTAGGTTAAACCAGAAGTTTTTGAATTTACTATAAACGGGATTGATGTTACAGATGAAGTTTCCGCTAAATGTAGGGACATTATGAATTTTATCACCGCTAACAGGATAATCACTTGCATTAAGAACATATTGCCATGTAAAATTTGCCCTGATATTAAAAGATTTTCTCAGATAATTTATTTCATTTTCAATTCCAGCCAAATTAAGTTTTCCGGCATTGTAATATCTTGGTTCATTACCGGTTGCGTACGGATTGCGATAAATAAAATCCTTCAAGGCATTATAAAATGTATTCAATTCATAATTTATTTTTCTATCATTAAAATGCAAACCTGTTGTAAATTGTAAGGCAGTCAGATATTCAGGCAATAGATTACTTGAACCTAAATAACTTGGCAAAGAATTATACCTGTACCAGTATGGTGCATCAACAAACGACTGTGAAAACGAAAGCTTAAAATCAATTAGTTTATCAGGAATATAGACTGCCGATAATCTTGGACTGAGATTATCAACATTCTTTCCTTTGTGTCTAAATTTATTATCGTACCGTGCTCCAACATTTATAAGTAACTTTTTGTTGAACTTATGTTTAATTTGTATGAATCCTGAATATATTGATTCAGTTCCTGTTTCTAATACCAGCGACCCGGAACTATCAACCATAGTTGTAAATTCGCCATTTAGTCCGAGCAGGAAAAAACTGTCGTAAACTTTCATTTTATCATATTGCCCGCCAAAAATTACATTTCCTTTTCCGAAATTATTTAAGTTATAGTTCTTTTTTAGCTGGATAATACCTCCGTAACTGTATTCGTCCCAGTTGACTTTACCAAATTTTTTAACACTCGGGTCAATTACAAAGTTTACATCAATAATATTATTATCAAAATAAGCATTTAGCAACAGTTCAATATTTTTTAACTCTTTTTCATATTTTACATTCAGATGGCCGAAGCCGGAGCCAAGACCCGGTCCAACTCCCATTAATGTCCGATAATCGGAATAATTATAAACTTCTCCTGTAATTCCACCTGCCGAGAATGGCTCAATATATTTACAGTATCTTATATTTCCAAAAATTGAAAGATTTTGTGTTTTAAAAACCATTCCTATGTCATAAGATGGTTTATCTTTAAAACCGCCAACAATAGCATGTCCTTCTTTTGGATTTGGCGAATGGTCATCCTCTTTTGCGATAAAAATTTCTTCTCCGTCAGAGCGGTAATAATTTCCCCATATCAAAATATTATTCCCTCCACTGAAACCTTGTCCGTATAAAAGTGACACCTTTGTCTGCCCATAATTTCCAGCTCCAAGCTGTATTTCAGCTCCGTTAATTTCATTACCTTCTTTAGTTATGATATTGATTACTGAAGTAAGGGCAACATTCCCATAAAGTGATGATGCAGGTCCGCGCAAAACTTCTATTTGTTTAACTTTATCAAGCGAGATACTGAAATCAGGATTAGCTTCGGAGTATGCCCTGCAATTTAAACGGTGACCATTTAACATAATAAGAATTTTTTGCTGTGAAGAACTATAAACACCATGCATGGCAACATTAACCTCATTATGGTCTTCAATACCGGTCATTCCGGGGACATAAGTTATCAGAACTTCTTTTAAAGTGTTTGCTCCAATGGCCTCTATCATTTCTTCAGTGATGAGGGTTACAGGTACAGGCACTTCAGTAATTGGCTCTAACTGCTTGGAAGCTGTAACAATGCTTTTTATTGGTTGTTTAAAATGGTCTACTAAGTTAATAAATTGAGGTGGGTCAAAAACAGTTGTTGAATATTTATGGTCTATTTGTAAAAGTGATTTAACTGAGCGGTTTGCTCTGTCAAAATCATCTAAAGCAATATATGTCATTGTTAGTAATCGGTATGCCTGTATTAATTCTTCTTTATCAAAGCCGCTTTTCAAGCATGGGTTCAGCTTATCAAGAACTTCATTAAAATTTCCCGTTTCATAAGCTTTTAAACTTTCCTCAAGGCATATTTTACCGCAATTGGTTTGAGAAAATGAATACTGCGATAAAAGAACAGAAAAAAATAAAATTAAAGTAAAAAATAATTTTCTTTTTAAAAAATACATTGAAATGTCTTTTGCCGTTATGGTAAATTAAGACCTTTAAAAAAGATCTCAATTTAATATTACTAAAAATCAAGACAAATATATTAAAAATATTGATAGCCAGAAAAGCGGCAATATGAAGTTTCATTTTAAACATTCCATTTCTATAATCTTTTCAGAGGGACTTAATTTAAACTTTTTTATATTATTTGCTATAAGAGAAATGGAATGTTTTAATTGATAAGAAAACCAGCAACCAGTATCAAGTATCAAGCAACTCGTAATAATTTATAAACAAACTCTTCTATTTAGTAAGGAATCTGTAAATAGTCGTATAACCATATTTTTCACCCGGTCTTAAAATTGTTGACGGGAAATCGGGTTGGTTTGGTGAATCTGGAAAATGCTGGGTTTCAAGACAAAAACCATAGTGTTTATAATATACTTTTCCGCCTTTCCCGATATTTGTTCCGTCAAGGAAATTGCCTGAATAAAATTGTACGCCCGGTTCTGTAGTTAATACTTCCATAATCCTGCCGCTTTCTGGTTCGTAAACTTCAATAACTTTAACCATTTTTCCGTTATTGTTAAGAACAAAATTATGGTCGTATCCGCCTGGCACCTGTTCAATCCGTTTGCCGATAAAATGATGAGTTGTAAAATCCATTGGTGTATTTTCTACAATTCGGAGTTCGCCGGTTGGGATTAAAGTTTCATCAACAACTGTGTATTTGTCAGCATCAATTTTAAGTTTATGGCTAAGAATGTCTTTTTTTCCGGCACCTGCAAGATTAAAATACCCATGATGAGTAATATTTACGGGTGTTGCCTTATCAGTCTCAGCTTCATAATCAATTTTTAATTCATTGGTGTTTATTAAGGTATATGTAACTTTTACCGATAAATTTCCCGGGTAGCCTTCTTCACCGTCAGGACTGAGATAACTAAGTTTCAAACCTACACCCTCATCCGATTCAAATTCTTCTGCATCCCAAACAGCTTTATCAAATCCTTTTATGCCGCCGTGCAGATGGTTTTTTTCATTATTAGTTGCCAGAGTATATTCAACTCCGTCAAGTGTAAATCTTCCTTTTGCAATACGGTTGCCATATCTGCCTACTATTGCCCCAAAATATGGATGCCCGTCAAGATAATCCTGCAAACTGTCAAAACCGAGGACAATATCATCAAATTTTCCATTTTTATCAGGAACTATCAGTGAAGTTACAATAGCACCGTAATTAGTAATTTTTGCAATAAGACCGTTTTTATTTTCAAGTGTGTATAAAAACACATCTTTTCCGTCAGCTTTTCCGAATAATTCTTTTTTAATGCTCATTTTATTTTCTACTTTTTGTTGCTTATTATTTTTTGAATCATTGGCACAATTATTAATAAATAATACCAGTGTTGTAAAAATAAACACTTTAAATAAATTTTTATTCATAAATCGCATAATAAATGATTTTAAGTTAAACTTGATTTGTTTTACCCATACGAGCCCATGCGGGCTAATGAAACGAAGTGAATCCGTATGGACTTCGTGTCGCTAACTTCGTGTCACTTTTATCTTTTTTCAAACATTCAGCAATATTATAAAATTTTTTTGAAATGTAAAAGTTGGCTAAATAATCAGATGAGTGACTTTTAATTTCATATATTTTTATATTTGCAGAACTTTTGATTTTTGATTTTTATTTTTTAATTAAATAAATTATGGGTAATGAACACTTTTCGGTTATAGATTATGCAGTATTTATTGCTTATGGATTATTAATTGTTTTTATTGGTCTTTGGGTTTCGCGAACAAAAAAAGGGAAGAAGAAGACAGCACAGGATTATTTTCTTGCAAGTAAAGCATTGCCTTGGTGGGCTATTGGTGCTTCGCTTATTGCTGCAAATATATCTGCCGAGCAAATGATAGGTATGGCAGGCTCAGGGTTTGCGATTGGTTTAGGGATAGCTTCATATGAATGGATGGCGGCAATTACATTGATTATAGTAGGAAAATATTTCCTTCCAATATTTCTTAAAAAGAAAATTTATACAATGCCGCAGTTTCTTGAGATGAGATACGATGGCAGGGTACGAACAGTTATGGCAACTTTTTGGTTGTTAGTATATGTTTTCGTAAATCTGACATCAGTATTATATTTAGGTGCTCTTGCTTTGTACACAATAATGGGAATTCCTTTGATGTACGGAATAATCGGACTTGCTTTATTTGCTGCGATTTATTCAATTTACGGAGGTTTAACTGCAGTTGTCTGGACAGATGTTGTTCAGGTTATTTTCCTGATAGGTGGCGGCTTGCTCACAACTTATCTTGCTCTTGATGCTGTTTCGGGAGGCAATGGATTTATTGCCGGCTTTAAAGACCTTCTGGAGCAGGCACCCGATAAATTTGACATGATACTTCAAAAAGGAAAATTACTGATACCTGACGGACAGGGAGGTATGAAAGATGCTTACATTGATTTGCCGGGCATAAGCGTATTGGTCGGCGGAATGTGGATAGCAAATATTTCATACTGGGGATTTAATCAATATATTATTCAAAGAGGATTAGCAGCAAAAAGTATAAAAGAAGCACAAAGAGGTGTTATCTTTGCCGGCTTCCTGAAAATTTTAATCCCATTGATTGTTGTGATTCCCGGTATTGCAGCTTTTGTTTTGACTAAAGATTCTTCAACAGTTATTGAACCTTCCGATAAAGCCTATCCATGGTTATTACATGAGTTTGTGCCTGTTGGTGTTAAGGGACTTGCTTTTGCAGCACTTGCTGCTGCCATTGTTTCTTCACTGGCTTCAATGCTTAATTCAACTGCTACAATTTTTACTATGGATATTTATAAAAAATTCATTAATAAAAAAGTGAGCGAAACAAAAATGGTTACTGTTGGCAGGATAACCAGTTTTGCAGCATTAGTAATTGCAGTGTTAACGGCAAGGCCTTTATTAGGCAGTTTAGACCAGGCATTTCAATACATACAGGAATTTACAGGCTTTGTTACTCCCGGTGTTGTAGTTATCTTTTGTTTCGGCTTATTCTGGAAAAGAATAACTGCAAATGCAGTATTATGGGTTGCAATACTTACAATTCCTTTGTCATTTGCCTTTAAGTTCTTTTGGTCCGGCTTGCCATTTTTAGACAGGATGGGTGTTGTATTTCTTGTTTTAGCTGCTATTGCAATTATTATTAGTTTTATTGAATCCAAAACTGACGACCCGAAAGGAATTATTTTACACAAGGGATTGTTTCATACAGGTACACCATTTAATATAGGTGCAATAATTTTGTGTGCAATTGTTTCAGCCTTGTATATTATTTTCTGGTAAAAAAAATCGCAACTCGTATATTTACTAATTATCAATCTATGATTTGAATTTCAGAACATTCATTCGATCTCCCTTTGGTCGCTGGAATACTGGAATATTGATAGTATTTATATTTCCATTATTCCACTACTCCACCATTCCATCATTCCTTATTAAAGAATCAGATGTTGTAAGAAAATCATGAACAGAATTATTGTCCCGGAACAAACTCATAAGCTCCTAAATCAGGGCTTTCAAGTCTGCTGATTCCAAAAATATCATAAGGTACGGTTTCGGCAATACTAAAACTTCCAACATCAATGGCAGGAGATAATGTGTCCAATTCATAGTTGTTGATTTCACAATCTACAAATAAAGGGTCTTCGTTTTTCAGGCAATTGATAAAGTGTTCAGGAGCGGAAATATTCAATTCAGTTTTTAAAAGACAATGATCAAACATATATTTAAATTCAGAGCCTGATTCTTCATCAAATTGCATTTCTTCATCATTTCTGCCATAATTTATACAATTACCGAAAAAAGCATTTAAATCGAGTGTATGCGGTACTCCTAATGTGTCGTAGTAAAAATTGTTTAAGTATAATGCCGGATTTAGTCTTATTGAGTAATTATAGTAATTGGCAAAAGTACACTGGCGAAAATCATAATTACCGCCCATTGTGATCGCAAGTGTGTAAGTTCCGCAATTTGCAATTACATTATTATTTGCCTTAATATTATAAAATCTTGTAAAAAGTCCCATTCCGCTCATATTCTCAATGATGGTGTTTGTAAGAATAAGCTGGTTTCCCATTTGTTCCTGCAGTGTTTCGGCTTGTATTCCTATAAAACCGTTTTTAATTATTGCATAATTGATTTCATTATCAATGCTGCCCTCGTTAAGCCATATCCTGTCCCACTGACCGGGTAATTCCTTGTAATCCATATCCAGCCTGTCGCCCTGGAAAGTTACGGGGAAATCCAATGTTCCGTTGACTTTTATTGAACCGCCTTTATAAACCCACAAACCTGAATTATTATGAAAATGGATTTTAGCCCCGGCATCAATTCTTAAAATTGCATTAGAATCAACAACTGCATAACCATAAATCAGAAAGGGCTTTTGGCTGTCCCATGTAGTATCTGAAAATTCGTGAGCTACAATTTTATATGGCGGGAAACCCTGAACATAAGTATCGGCAATGATATAGTATGCATTTTGCCCCCATGCAACCAGATCAATATCCTGCTGGTTTCCGTTTGTAATAAAAACAATTTTATCATCAACAACAAAAGGTGAATTTTCATCATTGGGATCAATAATTACTTTAATAAAAATGTATAAACTGTCATTACCGGCAATCTCAACATCTGTTAGTGAAGTAGTTGGAATCCCGTCAATATTTATCCTGTAATTCGAACTGTTGCCACCCGCTAATTGAATTGAAGATATTTTTACATTTTGCTTGTTGTTGTTATAAACTTTTAACTGTTTTGTAATTGAACCAACAGTAGTGAAAACCGTATCAAATACAATTGAATCGGTAGAGAAATCCAATTTAAATGAAGGATCGGTTATAAAATCATCCTTTTTTTTACAGGAAGAAAATATTAAAAAGAATAAAAAAATAACAATACCTGTCTTAAAAAAAATACTAATAAATCTATCCGAAAACATCATTAAAAATTTAGCTGTCAAATTTAACAAATTCAGTTATTATACGATATTTTTTATGAAATATTGTAATTTTAAAAACATTCCATTTCTAAAACAGTTATCACTTACTTAAT
>JAUWSB010000203.1 GCA_030610255.1 Bacteroidota bacterium | reverse complement strand
TATCCTGAGTATCAGGTTGTTCATAGTGATAAAGAGAATATTTTTGGGTTTCATTATTTTTACCTTTAATTATTACAAGATCATTGAGCTTTTTAAGTTTAAAATTAAGTTTTCTGTTAATATTAAAAGAGAGGCGATAATCTTTTAAGTGACTGGAAATACCAATCATTGAATACTCTGATGTATTATCAAGTTTTAGGATTAATTTTTTAGCCATGATAATCCGGTTTATTTGGCTAAAGATACAAAAAATATAAATAACAAAATCAAACTGAAAATATTTTACTACATGCTTTTTCAGATGCAAATTGCTCAGCTCCTTTAATTGAATAATCACGGCCGGTGCCGAAAGAAACATTATCAATTAAAACCTCAATAATATATTGCTTGTTATAACCTTTGCCCACCTCGTCCACAATATGAAAGTTAATAGATTTTTTTTCTTTTTGAATCCATTCAATCAATTTGCTTTTATAATTGATGTCTTGCTTTTCAAGTTCATCAATATCAAGATGAACTTTGATAATACGGTCAATTATTATTTTTTTTGTGAAGTTATATCCTTTATCAAGATAAATGGCTCCGATAATAGCTTCAAAAGCATCACCTTTTATTGATTTGTTTAGGCTTTTAGCATCGGGGTCTGACAGAATAAGCTTATCAATTCCAAGTTTATAGGATAGTTTGTTTAGCTGTGATCTGCTTACAATTTTTGATCTCATTTCGGTAAGAAAGCCTTCATCTCTATACGGAAATTTTTTGAAAAGATATTCGGCAACGATTGAACTTAAAACTGCATCACCCAAATATTCAAGTCGTTCGTTACTGATTTTTAAACCTTTGACGGTTTCACGGGCAGCCGATTTATGACAAAATGCAAGTTTATATAAAAAAATATTGTGGGGATAGAATCCGAAAATATTTTTAATTGATTGAAATAAATGTTTATCTGAAGAAAAATAAACCTTAAATGATCGGGGAAAAAACAAATTCAATTTTTATTCTTAGAATTTCTTAAAAATGATTGAAGCATTATGTCCGCCAAAACCAAAAGTATTGCTTAAAGCGGCATTAACAACTCTTTTCTGTGCTTTATGGTAAGTAAAGTTCAGATTGTTGTCAATTTGGGGGTCATCGGTAAAATGATTAATTGTAGGTGGAATTATGTCATTTTTTACTGCGAGCACTGTTGCAATTGCTTCAATTGCACCGGCAGCGCCTAATAAATGACCTGTCATTGATTTTGTTGAATTGATATTAATTTTGTAAGCATGCTCTCCGAAAAGGCTGACAATTGCTCTTGGTTCAGAAATATCCCCAAGAGGTGTTGAGGTTCCGTGAGTGTTAATATGATCAATATCTTCAGGTTTCATTCCTGCGTCTTCCAGTGCGTATTTCATACAATTTTTTGCACCTAATCCGTCGGGGTGTGGAGAGGTCATGTGGTATGCATCGGCAGAAAGACCGCCACCAGCGACTTCTGCATAAATTTTAGCCCCTCTTTTTAGAGCATGTTCCAGTTCTTCAAGAATAAGGGCACAGCCACCTTCACCCAAAATAAAACCATCACGGTCCTTATCAAAAGGTCTGGATGCTGTTTTAGGGTCATCATTCCGTGTTGATATGGCATGCATTGAATTGAAACCACCGATTCCACCCGGAAAAATTGCTGCTTCCGAACCGCCTGTAATGAACAAATCAGCTTTACCTAAGCGAATCAGATTATAGGAGTCAATTAATGAGTTGGCTGATGAAGCACAGGCAGAAACAGTAGCATAATTAGGTCCTCTAAAACCATATTTTATTGAGATATGACCTGCAGCAATATCTGCAATCATTTTAGGTATAAAGAATGGATTAAAACGATAAGTGCCACCGCTGATCGCAAATTGAGAAATTTCTTCTGTAAAAGTGTTCAATCCGCCTATTCCACTTGCCCAGATAACACCACCTCTGTCGGGATCAAATTTATCAAGGTCAAGCTCCGAATCTTTAATTGCTTCCATGGCTGAAATTATGCCATATTGTGCATAAGGATCATACTTTCGTGCTTCTTTACGATCAAAATAATCTTTTGCATCGTAATTTTTTAATTCACAGGCAAACTGAGTTTTAAAATTTGAAGCATCAAAATTTTTAATGTAGTCTGCACCACTAACTCCACTAATCAAACCATTCCATAATTCTTCTGTGGTTTTTCCTAATGGAGTTAATGCACCAAGACCAGTTACAACTACTTGCTTTAATTCCATATAAACTAAATTTTTTTAGCCTATGTTTTCTTCAATGTATTTAATTGCATCACCAACAGTAGCAATTTTTTCTGCTTCTTCATCAGGGATAGCAATGTTGAATTCTTTTTCGAATTCCATAATTAATTCTACAGTGTCGAGTGAATCGGCACCTAAATCATTTGTAAAACTTGCTTCTGGTGTAACTTCGCTTTCTTCTACACCGAGCTTATCTATAATTATTGCAACAACTCTGCTTTTAATGTCAGACATAATTTTCTTTTTTTGGTTAAACAGGTTGCAAAGAAATGAATTTTATCAAAATAAACCAAAAAAATTAAATAATTTTATTCTTCCAAATTATTAAAGAGCAGAATAAGAGCTACTTATGTGATTACAAAATTTTAGATAAGAAAAATAAATGAAAAAGTTTATAAAAAATTATATTTTTGATAATTAATTATTCAATAAAATGAAAAAAATTGCAATTTTTGCTTCGGGAAATGGAACAAATGCTCAGCGAATAGCTGAATATTTTTCGGATAAAAAAAATATAAACATCTCCATTATCCTGTCTAACAAAAAAGATGCGTATGTGCTTCAACGTGCCGAAAATTTAGATATTCCTGCTTATTCATTTAACAGGGATGAATTTTATAAAACCGATATAGTTTTAAAGAAATTAAAAAATAATAAAATTGATTTGATCGTATTAGCGGGATTTTTATGGCTCGTCCCTGATAATATTTTGAGAGAATACCCTAAAAGGATAATAAATATACATCCTGCATTACTTCCTAAGTATGGCGGAAAAGGAATGTACGGAGCAAAAGTTCATGAAGCTGTTATTGAAGCTAATGACCCGGAAACCGGAATAAGCATGCATTATGTTAATGAAAAATATGATGAAGGCGAAATAATTTTTCAGGCAAAAATACCTGTTGAAAAGCATGATACACCAGATTCAATAGCACAAAAAGTTCATCAACTGGAATATGAGCATTTTCCGAGGGTGATTGAGGAAATATTGATGGAGAGAAATGGAATGTTATAATACATTCACAATAAAATCATTTTAAAACCATCATTGATGGGAATTTATATACAAGTAGCAGCAGCAGTGGCAGTTGGTAAGGAAAAAGGTATAATTAGTGTCAGTCCATAAAGTCCGAAAGTTTAAATAAATATTAAAAATCACAAATCTTTGACTTTAAAGACAGGCACTAATTACTGCCACTGCCGCTGACGACTATAATGTACTACAAAGGTTTCAAACCCTCATAGAGCTGCACTATTATAACTATTACTTTTAATAAGCATTATAACTTACTATTTGCTCAATATTCTTTCTTATTTTTTTCCTGAGTTTATAATCTTTTACAGGATATCCTACGCTGATAAGCAATCCGATGGGTTTATTATCGGGGATGTTTAAAAGCTTTTTTATAGGTTTTTCGTTGTACCAGCCGAGCATACAGGTTCCAAGTCCTTCTTCTGTTGCTTGAAGACAAAAATGTTCGGAAGCAATTCCAATATCAATCAATCTCCATTCTTTATTTTTTAATTTTTCGCCAATACGGGTTTTTACTTTTGCTTTTTCCAATACAATAACAATTATTACCGACGATT
>JAUWSB010000143.1 GCA_030610255.1 Bacteroidota bacterium | reverse complement strand
GGCCAGCCTGTCCAAAAAGCATTAAAAGCGAATTTCTGGACAATAGGGCCTAATATCAATCCTCCGATAAATAAACATATTGTTGTTATAAGTGTATAATTATATGCGTTTTTCCCTTTTATAATTACTTCCAATCCTGTTCTTATAGAAAAAACCATTGCAATAAACATAAAAAATATATGCGGGAAAAGAATATAAAGAGGAACATGTCCTTTGAAACGAATAATAACGGCTTCATCAGTAAGTTTATAATCTTTACCGTTTTTTTGCAGTGTTATTTCATACATTACTTTTCCGGCAGGAGGTTGGTGGGGAATGAAAGCAACCAGATTTTCTCCTTCTCGTATCATAATTTTTTCTGTCCATTCATCATAGCTTTTAAATCTTTTATATTTAAAAATTCCATTGACAGATTTATCAGTGATTTTAATCTCAATTTTGGCATCATCTGCACCACCATAAGATCTAAGCAATTTGTATTTTATTGTCTGCCCCTCAATATTTGTTTTTCCCGTGACCGGATATGTCGGTCCTGTTGTTTTTTGATATATTGCAACTGTCAGCATAAAAATTATGGATAGAATCCATAATAAAAGTGATTTGTTTTTGTATTTCATTATACTATTTTTTTACATTTTCCAATGCGTTATAAATTGCCTGATGAATATTAGTACGAATATCCAGTTCCATAATATTATGGTTTTCTGCATTAGGATAAACCCTGTTTGACAGAAAAATATATATCAGGTTATTCTCAGGGTCAGTCCATGCATAAGTTCCTGTAAAACCGGAGTGTCCGAAACTTTCAAGTGAAGCACTTTTGCATGTAGGTCCGTCTTCATCGTAGACGGGTAAAGGTTTATCAAATCCAATTCCACGTCGGTTGTCATTAAGTGGAAATTGTTGTTTTGTAAATTCTTTAACCGTTAAAGTGTCAACATAGTTTATGCCTGCATATTCACCATTTTGCAAAAGCATTTGCATAAAGATTGCCATATCATTTGCATTTGAGAACAATCCGGCATGTCCTGATACACCTCCTAACATAGCAGCACCCGGGTCGTGAACATCTCCGTGAAGAAGTTGTTTGCGAAAAACCTTGTCATCTTCAGTAGGGACTATCCTTGATAATTCAAACTTATTTCTGGGCAAATATGTTAGAGTTGTTAAACCAAGAGGTTTGTAAAAAATTTCAGTTACATAATCTTCAATCGGTTGATTTGTGATGTTTTCAATAATTTCTTTAAGTAAATAAAATCCTAAGTCGCTGTATTTGTATTTGTTATTTTCCCTTAGCGGTGATTGGATAATGCTGTCAATAATATTATAGAAGTAGTTTTTTCGGATATAAATATTTTCTGCAACTCTTACAGGGAAATTCTCTGAAATTTTATCATTGTATATCAGCGTGTCAAGTTTTACGTCAATTAATGTTGATTTAAAATAAGGTATCCATGACTGGAATTTTGCCTGATGAGCTAACAATTCACGGATTATAATTTTTTCTTTGTCAGTTCCTTTAAGATAGGGAAGATATTTACTTGCTTGCTGATCAATGTCAATTTTGCCTTCATCAGAAAGTTTCATTATTGCAATGGTGGTTGCAGCAATTTTAGTTAATGATGCAAGGTCATATAAATCATTATTTTCAACGGGTATTTTATTCTGATATGTATGAAATCCGAAAGATTTATTGTAAAATATTTTACCATCTTTTCCTGCAATTATCTGGCAGCCCGGGTATGCTTTATTTTCAATACCGGATATTGCAATTGAATCAATAATATATATATCGTTAGCTTGAATATTAAGTTCTTCAGGAACTGTGTATTTCAACCGGATTTTATCTGTTTCAAAACCGGTGTTTATTGGAAAATCAAATGAAGCGGTTACCGGCAATTTGCCTTTTGCTGCTATTCCGCCAAAAATAATTTGAGAGGAAATTTCCTGTGAAACCTGATTATCCTGATAAGAAATTATTAATGTTTCAATATTATCCGTGTCATAAAATCCGGCAAGAGAATAAGGATTTGCAAATATATTGAGGATAATTTTTTTATGTTTTCTGATGGAATTTATTAAATCAATAGTTTGCGTGCTAATACCAAAATCTTTAGAAGCAAAAATATTTGTGCCGTGAATGCTAACAATTACCAAATTGTATTTTAATAATTGTGCTGATAGTAAATTGATTTCCTGTTCAGTTGCTCCATCCGTAAGAGAATAATTATCAATTATTGCATAATTTCCCATCATCTTTTGAAAATGATTAACTTCCATTTCACCGATTGTTACCGAAGCAATTTTTAAAGTATCAAGATTTATTAATGGTATCAGTTCATTATTGTTTTTTACAATAGTAATAGCCGATTCATAAAGTTTTCGGTTTATAAATTCAGCTTTATTATTTTTCAGGTCTTGATATAAATTTTCAATTTTAACAGGTTTGTAGTTATTCAGTCCTGATTTATATTTAAATGTTAAGATTTTTTTACATTTTTCATCAATATCCGATTGGGAAATAATTCCTTTTTTTATTGCTTTTTTGATTTTTTTAATTGCTTTTGGAACATCAGATGGTAAAAGCAGTATGTCGTTTCCCGCTTCAAGAGCTTTTACTTCAATATTGCCGGGTTTAAAATATTTTGTAACTCCTTTCATATCAAGGGCATCAGTAACTATAAGTCCTTTAAAATCCATTTTATCTTTTAATATTCCTGTAACAACGGGCTTAGAAAGAGTAGTAGCTGTATTTTCCTGAGATTCATAAGATGGCAGGTATAAATGTGCAATCATAATTCCATCCAATCCATTATTTATCAATTTTTTAAATGGGTATAATTCTAATGAATCCAGCCTTTCTTTAGAATGATTTACGATTGGAAGTGTTTTATGTGAATCGGTTTCAGTGTCGCCATGTCCGGGAAAATGTTTGGCAACAGCAATAATTCCATTATCCTGAAGTCCCTTCATGTAAGCCAAACCTTTATCCGAAACATTTACCCTGTCTTCACCGAATGATCTGCTGTTGATAACCGGATTTTTTGGATTGCAATTAATATCAACAACAGGAGCAAAGTTCATTTGGATTCCTAAGCGCTTGCATTGTTTTGCGATTTCAGAACCCATTTCATAAACCAGACTGTCATTTTTAATAGCACCTAAAGTTATCTGAAAAGGAAAAGAAATTGTGCTGTCCAATCGCATTCCGAGCCCCCATTCGGCATCAATTGAAATAAAAAGCGGAGTCTTTGCAATACTTTGCCATAAGTTGGTTTGTAATGCCTGCTTTAAAGGGGATGATTTAAAAAAAGTTACTCCACCAATATTATAATCTTTAATGTATTTATTAATATGATCAAAATAATCTTCACCCGGATTGTTGGCTCTGACGATTAATAACTGAGCTATGCGTTCGTCAGTGCTTAATGAATTAAAAACCGAATCCACCCAAATAGAATCATTTTTAATAAGAATAGGTTTGTTTAAATTAAATGCATTGACGTCAGCAATCAAGCTCGTCTGAAAAATTATAAAAATAAATGTTGCCTGAAATAATAAAAGAATCCTTCTCATTGAATTTATTGCATTTTCAAAAAAAAACAAAAGTAAAAATTTAACCTGATTAATTAACAAACTTATTCAATAGTTTGATTTATTTTTTTAAACTCCGTTAGGAGTGGAATGTTTATAGAACATAGTGATAACCGCAATTTTAAGCTCCGTTGGAGCGAAATATATAAATAAACTTATGACAATAATTATCAACTCATTTTAATTTATTCGGACATCAATGGAAATATATATTTTTTTATTTTAATATTTTAAAAAGTATTTTTTAATAGTAATACTGACACCTAAAGCAAGACGTCCTAAATTGTAAAAACCATGCTTGAAAAAAAGCTCATCTTTCGGGTTAAAAAAAAGGAAAGGTTTTATTTCAACTCCCCAACTACCATTATTAATGGTTTTTTCAATACTTAAATTAAAAACAAGGTCTATTGATGTTGAAAATTCCAGATCATGTGGAAACTTATTTATTGTTGAGCCGTCAGGGTAAAGAGCATAATAATCTTTATATAGGAAGGGGCTGAACTGAATCCCTGCTTCAAACCCTAAAAATAAATCATGTTTTATTGAATAACTATAGTTAATAAGAATCGGGATTTTTAAAAACGAATATCTGTGTTTTTCAAAAATGATGTAATTTTCTGAAATATAATCATAATTTATTGAATAATTTTTTGTGCTTATTAACAATCCCAATGAACCACCAAAACGATTTTTCATTTTATATTTATAAATGGAAAAACCTAAACCAGCCTGGAAGTTGTAGTCATTTACAATATTTCTTGCTTTTGAATCAGTAAAGTGAAAAAATAATATGGGAGAAAAATTAATTTGGGTCGCAAGCCTATGTCTTTGATTTGTTGAGTTTGTATTCTGAGCATGCATGTTGACTGATATCGCTAACATAATTAATACTAATACAAAAAATTCCCGTTTCATAAATTTATAGATATTATCAAAAAATAAATTTAAAAAATGTAAATATATAAATTATTTGTTATAAGTTAATTGAATTATTATGAATTGGCTAAATATTATTTTGATGTGCTGGAAATGAAATAAAAGCTATCTTTAACAATAGACTATTATAAAACACTCTTTGTATGAAAATCGAATTAGCTACTATTATTCAACATTATCAACAAAACTTGGAAAAAAATAAGGTAATAAGGTTTTAGGCTGTGTTTATATTTTTTTACTAAGGTTAATGGTTTGAAGATAAGGTTTTTTTGTAGAATAAGATGTTATCATAGGATTGTTGCATAATTCCAAAACCTTTACGACACGAAGTTAGTCCGTATGGATTTACAACCTTATTTTTATAAAAAATTAAACCTTAGTAAAAAAACATGACAACCACCTCACAAACCTTATTAACCTTATTTTGGAGAGAAGCAAGGATGAGAAATTCCTGAATAATAATGATTACCTTTTTTTGTGATGCCGATAGTTAACGAAGCAGTGTTGCTTAAAGATATTATAAATACATTTTTACTCCGAGCACATCAAAATAATATTTTGCCAAAATTTTTCCGCAAGAAATTAATTTCATAATTGTTACCTTTGCAGCATGGAATCAAAAAGACAAAATAAAATATCCAAACTCCTGCAGAAAGACCTTGGCGAAATTTTTCAGTTGCAAAGCAGGAATCTTTTTGGCGGTGCTTTAATTACCGTTACTAAAGTTAATGTTACAAATGATATGTCAATAGCAAAAGTTCACTTAAGTTTATTTGCAACAAAAAATAAAGAAGAATTGCTTGAAAACATCAGGCGTCGCACAAAAAATGTACGCAGAGAACTCGGCTTTCGTGTAAAAAACCAGTTACGAGCTGTTCCCGAACTAAAATTTTATTTGGATGATTCACTGGATTATATTGATAATATTGAAAGCCTGCTGAAAGAATAAAGCACAAAAAAACTAACTTCAAACATCAAACTTTAAACTATCTATTAATGCAATACGACCCGATAAAACGAAGTCTCGGTAAAATCTTTAACAAGACACCTTTTTTAAGAATACTATTTTACAGATTGCTTAATATTTTATTGCTCCGCACATGGCATGTAAAAAAAGAAATTAAAGACTGGGCTAAAAACAAATCCGGAGAAATCAATATTCTGGATGCAGGCTCGGGCTTTGGGCAATATTCATATTTTTTATCCAAACTCAATAACAATTGGAAAATTACCGGAATTGATGTTAAAGAAGAACAAATTGAAGATTGTAATAATTTTTTCAGAAAGGCGGGACTAAAAAATGCTTTTTTTGAAACCGCAGATCTTACAACTTTTATCAAAAAAAATACATTTGATCTTATACTTTCTGTTGATGTGATGGAGCATATTTTAGAAGATGTTAAAGTTTTTGAAAATTTTTACAAATCGATAAAAGATGGAGGAATGGTTCTGATATCAACCCCTTCCGATCAGGGCGGCTCTGATGTCCATGATCATGACCATGACAAAAATGATTCGTTATCTTTTATTGATGAACACGTAAGAGACGGATATAATATTAAGGAAATTCAGGAAAAATTAAAAAAGGCAGGTTTCTCAACAACCGAAGCAAAATATGTTTACGGAACACCCGGTAAAATTTCATGGCGTTTATCAATGAAATACCCGATTAAAATGCTTAATGCTTCAAAATTGTTCTTTATTTTGCTTCCTGTTTATTACTTGATTACTTTTCCTGTTTTTTTGATTTTAAATTATCTTGATGTGAAAAATCATCACAAAACCGGAACAGGATTAATTGTAAAAGCGTGGAAAGAGATGTCAAGATAAAAGTAAAAAGAAATTTGGAATTTGTATATCAGAACCTGAAAAACCACTGAAGACTGAGGACTGAAGACTGAGGACTGGAGACTGGGGACTGATAATAAAAAAACCAATACTTTGCTAAAAAAACAAAGTTTTACAGGATAATAGTATATAATAAT
>JAUWSB010000007.1 GCA_030610255.1 Bacteroidota bacterium | reverse complement strand
TTTAAGTAATACAAATGAAAAAAATGCGTTTATCGTTTACAATATACCCGATAAAATTAATTATAAATTGGGGGCAAATCTGATTTTACCTGTATTTAAAAACATTGAATTATCTTTGAGATATAATTTTTTATCAAAAGAAAGTTATTACATCACCTATTATTTAGATGAAGAAAATAATAAAACGGATTTTAAAACTGTTTATACACCATATAAAAATCAAAGCATAATCGGAGGAATAAAATGGAAAATTTAAAAAAAACAACAAGAATAATCGGTTTGGTAATTTTAACTGCATTATTTATTACAAATATAGTTTATAGTCAGGACAATAAAACTTTACAGGAAGCCTTTGTCAAAAGCTATACTTACGAATACGAAGTAGAATACTCAAAGGCAATTGATGTGTTGAAAAAGGTTTATAACGAAGATTCTTATGAGATTAATCTCAGGTTGGGCTGGTTAACATATTTATCAGGATTATTTACCGAATCCACTGCTTACTATGAAAGAGCCATAAGTTTAAAACCATTATCTGTTGAAGCCCATTTCGGTTATGTTTATCCTGCTTCTGCACTTGGCAACTGGAACCTTGTAAAAAACCATTATTTAAAAATATTAAAAATTGACCCTCAAAATACTTTAGCCAATTACAGGTTGGGATTGATTTATTATGGAAACGAAGATTATGCTACAGCAGAAAAATATTTTGAAAAAGTGGTTAATCTTTATCCGTTTGATTATGATGCATGCATTATGTATGCATGGTCAAGCTTAAGATTGAGTAAATTCAGGGAAGCTAAAGTTCTTTTTAACAAAGCATTATTAATGAAACCTGATGATGGATCAGCTTTGGAAGGCTTGGGGCTGATTAAATAGTGTTTTTACTACGAGTAAATATGTACACTTGTCTGTGTTGAGGGCAGATAGTTTATTCCAAACCAGCATATTAATAAAATCACAAATGCAAGCGCCAAAATCCACAAAGAAGACCTGATATTTTTCTTTTTACTTATTCTGAAGTGAATGAATAACAGATATACCATCCAAGTCAGAAACGACCATGTTTCTTTGGGATCCCATGTCCAGTAATGTCCCCATGCTTCTTTTGCCCACAATGCCCCGAATAATAAACCGAAAGTCAGGAAAGCAAAACCTATATAAACAATATTATCTGCAAGCTTAATGGTTTTTTCAACTGATTTACCTTTACTGAGAAGATACAAGCCTTTTATCCCGGTTAATGATGACACTGCTAAAAATGCATATCCGATTATATAAACAATAACATGAGGAATAAACCAGGGACTTTGTAATGCAGGCATAAGAGTTTTATCAAAAGTATCAGGATTTAAATAATTAATAAATATAAATAAAATTGACATGAATAAACAATAGCCCAACATCCATATCAATTTCCACCTGTAAAATAATATTATCCCGATTACTGAAATAAATATGGCATACCACAACCGTGTTTCAGCTAAAGTTCTGAAAGGTGGTCTTTCAAGATTTATCCACAAAGTAACCGTAAAATATAATAGCGATAAAACACCACAGATTAATAATATATCTGAAACTAAACGAAGTTTTGATGTCTTTGTCAATAATAATATCAATATACCGGCTATCCATAAACCGGACGTCAGAAAAACAAAAAAAGGATAATCTAACCAGGTCATAACTTAAAATTTAAGGACAAATCAGTGGAACTTTATTTCACTTTTACTTTTTACTTTTGTCTTTTATCTTTTGTTCTTTCCCACCTACCCATCCAGATTAAATAAAGAGCTCCTGCAAGCATCATAAAAATACCTGTGTAAACAACAGGCAACCATGGATCACGAACCAATTCAACAATACTCATATTTGACCATTTTCCCATTTTTTCATTATAGCCGCTCTGATAAATGTTCCATCCATGGACTTTTTTTGGCTTATTAACCTCAACAACAATATCTGTAAAATCCTCAATACTATAAAAGACCCTTATTTCAGAACTGAATTTTTCTGACTGTGGAATAGTCATAGCAACAGAATATTCATCATTAAGCATTAAAAATTCAGGAGTCATCAAAAAGCTGCCACAAGTAATCCATCCATCTTTTACTTTTTTTGTTTGTGTATTTTGAGCAATCAAATAAACTGCCGGAACAGCACCAACATGGCTTGTAGTGTTGTATCCTGCAGAATCTTTAATTGCTGATTCTATATATTTATCAATAACTATTTCCCAATTTCCAATCATTGAAATTTTATCTTTTGTTACATCAATCAATTTATCACCTTTTTTGATTACTAAAGTTCCTGTCTTGTTGTCCATTAAGGCAATATTCGGAGGATATTCTTCAATTGAAAAATTCAGTAGCTTCAAGGCAAATGGCATTTTAAAAGAATTTCCCCGGGTATCGTAAGCTACAAAATTTGTTTTGTTTTCAATTAATTGCATATTCAATTTCCATAAATCAGCAGACCCCAAAGAGGCAGCAACAACCACTATCCACAACCCTGCATGATTTAAGAAAAAAGCAAAATTCTTAATTGTAAAAGGTAAAAATTTTCTTACAATTGTAAATCCTAAAATAATCAGCAAATAAAATGAACATAAAAAATAGGGCAAACTATGGGTAACATGTGATAATCCGATTTTTCTGATAAAAGTCATAACATTTTGATTTTCCTGCGGAATAAATCCCATAAGTAAAATAAGGAAAGTTAAAACACTAATTGAAGAAATCGCAGCCTGGGGACTTGAAAACCATTTGACTATAGGATGCTTTAGATATTTGTAAACAAATACAAAATAAACAATAAAAAATATTATAAAAATAAGATTTACGGGCCAGCCCGGCAAACTGATTCCTTTCCCGTCAGAAATATATTCAATTATAAATCCTGATATTAGAATTCCAAAAGATATAAGAAAACTTTCTTTATATCCCCATGGAAATTGCCAGAATCGTCTTTTTTGAGAAATACTTTTTCTCCGTTGTTCCATAAAATAAAACAGTAATTTAGCGGCTCAAAATTAGTTAATAAATTGTAATTTTACATTTTTAAATATTGATGAGACCAGTTTAAAAAGGTATCGGATGATTAATCTTCAATAAATGTCTTTCTATAACAAAAGCGGTGCAAATAACATTCCCCTTGAACTCAACAAATTCAAATCCCGGGTTGTAAATATCGGTGATATTCCTCTTGGGGGAAATTATCCTATCCGTATCCAATCAATGACATCAACAAATACAATGGATACGCAAGCCACTGTTGAGCAATCAATAAGAATGATTAATGCCGGTTGTGAGTATGTGAGAATTACTGCTCAGGGAATTAAAGAAGCTAAAAATTTAAAAAACATAAAAAAAGAATTAAAGAAACATGGTTATAATGTTCCGTTAATTGCCGATATTCATTTTAACCCGAAAGCTGCTGAAGTTGCCGCAGAGACTGTTGAAAAAGTAAGAATTAACCCGGGAAACTATGTTGACCGGAATATACCGGAAAAAATAAAATACACCGATTCAGAATACAAACTTGAACTGGAAAAGATAAGCGAACGGCTTTATCCTCTTATCAAAATCTGTAAAGAACATGGAACAGCAATAAGAATCGGCACCAATCATGGTTCGCTTTCGGAAAGAATAATGAACAAATACGGTGATACTCCTAACGGCATGGTTGAATCTGCTTTTGAGTTTGTTCGTATTTGTCAGGGTTTTGATTTTCACGATATTGTTCTTTCAATGAAAGCAAGTAATATCAGGGTGATGGTGCAGGCATATCGTTTGCTTGTGTATAAAATGATTGAACAAGGGATGGATTATCCTATTCATCTTGGTGTTACCGAAGCAGGCGACGGAGAGTACGGTAGAATAAAATCCGCTGCAGGTATCGGTGCTTTGCTGGAAGACGGAATTGGCGATACTATTCGTGTTTCCTTAACCGAAGACCCTGAATTTGAAATGCCAGTAGCAAAGGAAATTCTTAAATATTATTCTCGTAATGATATTATTTTCAAGGCATCTGCTGATTTAGGTGTAACTGATTATTCAAAGTCACAAATTATAAATCCTTTTGAATATACCCGGAGAAAATCAAACAAAATAGGAAATATCGGTGGAGATAATGTTCCGGTTGTTATCTCAAATAATTTCTCGGAAAATTCCGATTATTATAAGATTGACATAAAAAATATTTCTGATAAATCCGGTGAAAACATTTATCCTTTTTATACTGTTACCGAATATTTGCAAGCAGATGATGATCCGTATAATCCTAAATTTATTTTACTAACGACAAACAAAATTGTACCACGGTTAACCGAATTGATAAATAAAATAAAAAGCGATAAAAAAGCTATTCTGATTTTTGATCCGGATGAAAATTATAAAATCACCAAATTACAGTATTTATTTTTCCAGTTAATTGATAAAAAATGTGAAACACCGGTAATCATAAAAAGAAAATATAAAAATTTAACTGAAGAAGAATTATTAATAAGGAGTTCTATTGATTTTTCAACATTATTATTAGACGGACTGGGCGATGGAATTTGGGTTGACACCAACAAAAAAATATCGCCGGAAACAATCAACAAAATTGCTCTGGGAATTCTTCAGGCAACACGGACACGGATTTCCAAAACAGAATATATTGCTTGTCCTTCATGCGGAAGAACTTTATTTGATATACAGGAAGCATTAAATAAAGTCCGGGGGAAAACCAATCACCTGAAAGGACTAAAAATTGCTGTAATGGGTTGTATTGTCAATGGCCCCGGTGAAATGGCTGATGCCGATTATGGATATGTCGGTTCAGGAAAAGGAAAAATAACTCTTTACAAGGGTAAAAAAATCGTTAAAAAAAATATTAAAGAAAATTATGCTATTAATGCTTTGATTGAACTGATCAAGGAAAACGGAGATTGGATTGATTACCGATAAATCTTCAAATATTTCTTACTAACAATAATTTTCACACTCTTGGGAATGATACTGAAATTTAGCGGAGAGTGTCCCAACGACTCACCATCTGTTTCAAGATAGATTGAATTTCCTGGTCTTGAAACTATTGAAACGGTTTTACCGATATAGGTTTTTACTTCAGGCATATCTGTAAATGAGCCGTCATATAAATTTTTTATATTTTTTATTACTTTAAATTTTGATGTTTCTTCAATTAAAGTAACATCAAGTAATCCATCATCCGGAACGGCATTAGGTAACTGTTTCATTCCGCCGCCATTATATTTGCATATTCCAATACTCATACTAAATACTTTACCTTTAAAAACTTCTTTATCATTAATTTTTATCTCAAAAAAAGTATGTTTATATTGAAACAAACCTAAAACAATATTGAGCAGATAAGCAATAGGACCACCGCCGCCTTTTTCCTTCATGACATTAGTTTTTTTTGCAACCAGGGCATCATATCCCATTCCTGCCATGTTCACAAAATATCTGATTTTTTCAACTCCTTTTCTATGATATTTTACAACACCCGCATCCTGCAGAAAGACATTGCCTCTTGAAATTGTTTTTACTGCTTTTTTATACTCCTTTGAAATGAAATACATCCTGCCCCAGTCATTACCTGTTCCAACGGGAATCATCCCGAGCGTTATATCAGTTGTCGGAATATCTTTCTGGATAAATATACCGTTTACTACCTCATTCATTGTGCCGTCGCCACCAACTATAATGAAATTTCTGAATCCTTTTTCTATATATTCAATAGTTATATTGATAGCATGATTTTTGTGTTCGGTAAAAACACTTTCAAATCCAATACCTGTTTTTTTTATCAGGTCCTTGATTTCTTTCCAGTCTTTTTCTCCTTTTTTTCTTCCTGCATTCGGATTAACTATTACAAGCCATTTATTATTATTAAGATTATTTTCATGAGCAATCATAATATTATCTCCATTAATTTATTTTTAACTAATTCAGGATTTATATCTTCAATACAATCGCAATGACTATTTTTTCTGCATTTATTACATTTTTTATCTAAAACCAAGTAAGAAGCATTTTTACCAATTGGCGCCCATCTGCCCGGATGCATGGGTTTTATTGGAGGATAAATTCCAATTACATATTTTCCTAAAGCCGCTGCTATATGCAAAGGTCCGGTACTTGCAGCAACTAATCCGCCGGCATTTGAAATAAAGCTGATTAATTCCCCAAGAGTAAGTTTTCCGGTTAAATCATTAACTTCAGGGAATTCTTCAATAATGGATTTTTGTATTAATTGACCTTCTTCTTGTGTCCCTGTTATAAAAATCTTAAATTTATCTTTTGGGAGGATTCTGATAAGTTTAGCAAAATTGTTTGTTCCCCATTCTCTTGCACTTCCTTTTGATTTAGGATGTAAAATAAGATTAAACCGTTTTTTTGAGATTAAATCCTTTAAATTTTTTTCTAAAGGTTTTATATTTTTCATTCCATAAAATAATGGAATTTCTTTTTTTTCATATAATTCTTTTGCGCCAAAGGATTTGATTAGCCTCAGATTTAGCTGGGCTTCATGAAAGGGCGAATTTCTTCGTGAAAGCCTGATAAGTTTATTGCAGGTATTCCAGTGGTACAAACGACCTGTTGTTCCAAACCTGTAAGGTATTTGAGCTTTTTTTGCAAGCTCTGCAATTAGTTTGTCGGGGAAAACATGTATGATGGCATCAGCTTTAATTTGCTTTATGGAAGAAATAATATTTTTCTTGTCAAGTTTTTTTATTTCGTCCCAATCTGCAAATTCATCAATGTTTATTGATTTATTAACAATTTCACGAGTATAAGAATTACCTAAAAATATTATTTTACAGTCAGGGAGCAGCTTTTTTAAAACTCCTGCTACCGGTAATGTTAAAACTACATCACCAATACTATCCGTTCTGCTGATAATGATCTTTTTAAATTCCATAAAATAGCGAAGGTATTATACTGAAACGCATCCATACGGACTTGCTTCACATCGTAAACTTTACTTATTTAGTAAAAAACATCTTACTGATATTTAGCAATTTTTGTTCTAATAATCTCGTATTCTCGTTCAGTCACAGTTTACTTTTTTTGCTGATGTAGTTTTATTAATTTATAGTATTTTAAATATGTTGCTTTTGCCGAATACTTACAAATAATGTATCCCAGACGACCATCTAAAAATCCTAAATTAAGCAAATAATCACGGATGAATTTAAAGAGAGGGCTAAAAAATAATTTGAAATAATTAGCATTTTTACCTGTATTAAATAATGCTTTTGAAGAAATGTCGGTAAATTTTTCAACTTGTTTAATATGGTCATCTAAAGTGTAATATGAATAATGTAAAATATCACCTTTTAGGTGAGCGGTTTTAGTACCTGTTTTCAATACAAATTCATCATGAGGGTTCACACCTGTCCATTTTCCGAGTCTGCTGTCAAACAGTCTTAATTTTTTATCAGGATACCATCCGCCGTGTTTTATCCATTTACCGCAATAGTTTGTAAGACGGTTCATGGTATATCCGTCAAATTTCCAATTTTCTTTAACTTTTAATATTGATTCTTTTAACTCATCCGAAAGGGCTTCATCAGCGTCAAGCGACAGTATATAAGGAAATTTCGCTTGATTTGAGGCATAAATTTTTTGTTCAATATAACCCCCAAATTCATGCAGAATAAATCTGACATTTTCTGATTCACAAATTTGTCGGGTTTTATCAGTTGAAAACGAATCAACAACTATAATTTCATCCGCAATATCCTTAACGGAATCAATACAGCGTCTGATATTTTTCTCTTCATTTAAAGTTATTATAACAACTGATAGCTGTGGCATATATCCTTGAATTCAAAATTACAGAATTACAAAGATAAACATTACAGGGAAATACGGGTTATTAATTTTTTACTACCATTTTTTCATTAAACAAATTTCTAAAAATTATCCAATCAGGAATATCCACATTTCTTTAAACATGTTCCTCCTTTAAAAACAAAATGCTTCATATTAAATTCATCATCATCATAAGAATTTAAAAAGTTCCCTAAAACCCAGTCTTTATCAATAGTAGTTTTAGGCACTTTTTTCTCTTTTGAAATTCTTATTATCTCCTTCTGGTTCATTAAAAATTTTGATTTGGAATTTCTAAAACTTCTTCTTCAGACATATTCATAATTAATTTCCATTTACTATTAGTTTTACCTGTCTGCTCTCCATCGCTTTCAAACAGATTATATTTCTTATTAGTGTTTGTCTATAAAATCGTTAGTTTTAATATTTCGCCCCGATGGGGCTTGTATAACTTGGTTATTTATAATCCCGAATTTAATTCGGAGCTATAAATATTCCGTCCCGCTGGGACTTTATGGACAGCCTCTAATTAGTTATGTCTTCTGTCTCTTGAAACCAAATCAATTCCTCCATTTCCTCAAACTTTATCCATTCCCTGATTAGTTTCATCTTTTCGTGGTAAACATCTTTTTTTATTAACCAGTAAAGCGAAAAATCCTCGTCACAAAACTCCCAAAAATCATACCGGTAGTTTCCTTCACCTATCAACGATTCTATTTTCTTTACCAACACGGGCATAAATGCTTCTTTATCTCCTATCATTTCCATGGCCAGGTCGAAAGATTCTTCAATGTCCATATCTTTCCGGTGTGCAATAAATCCGTTGCCTGCATAAAAATGTTCTTTTATTTCATTCTTAAACCAGAAACTCTGATACACATAATCACTTTCATCAAAATTACACATATTCAAAATTTAACAAAATTGTCAATCACTTTTCCACACCCAAACCCCAGCGCATTCATCGAACCAAATCCTGAGTTCAATCCTATCTCAATCAGTTCCTTTGAAAAGGTAAAAAGCTTAAAGGTTTTTATACTCAGGAATATCAAACAACCTTTTTACTCCAGTTCCCCTTTTTTAAATACAAATATGACATTCCGCCAAGTAATATGAAATAAACATATTCGGCACTCCAGATAATTTCAATTGATTGCTTAAATATAACTGCGATAAAATAAGTATATATCATGTATATTACAATTGTAATAAACTCAATAAGTAAGGCAATATTAGTATTTGCCGTTCCCGAAACCCCATTAAACAAAATAACACTTATTGAAAATAAAACAAGTGCGCCTGTAATAACATATAAAACGGGTATGGTTTCGTTTATTAACTCAATATTTGAAGTATAAATTGAAACTAAAAAACGAGGAAAAGTAACCGTAAATATAATAACTATTATTGTACTGAAAAAACTAAGATTAATTACTTTTTTTATAACAGGTATTACTTTATGAACCAATCCTTTCCCAATTGTATTACTTACAAGCGTATTAGTAGCAGAACTGAATCCCCATATCGGTATCATTAAAATCAAATAAATACTTCTGATAATATTGGAAATGGCAAGCGGTCGTTCACCGCTTTTTTCAATTATCATAAAAAAAGCAAACCAGCCTGCCATTGAAACAAAATATTGAAGCATTATAAAAACGGATATTTCAAGTGTTTTGTTTATTATCCGCACGTTTAATTTTGGGAAAATAAATAGCCGGTATTTTTTTATATCAATTCTAACAAGGGTATAACCAATAAAAAATAATACAGAAGTTCCTTCGGCAACAACAGAAGCTATAGCAGCGCCCCCAATACCCATTTCAGGAAATCCATAATGACCAAAGATTAATAAATAATCTAACAAAATATTCACAATTGCCATGATGACGGCACTATAGGTAAGCACTTTGGTTTTTATTATTCCTACATAAAATGCTCTGAAAATCACATTTATAAAAGCAAAAACAATTCCCCAAATCCTGTAATCCAGATAAATTATGCTTGCCTCGTAAACTGCATTAGACTTAATAAACTGCTTTAAAAATACCGGAGATAAAAATTCAATCAGAAAAAATATCGAAATCCCAAGAATAATAAGGAAATAAAACCCATTATCAACTAAAACACCAATATCCTTATAATTTCTTTCTCCGTTTCTTCTGCCAATCAGAATTTGTGTACCTATTCCAAAACCGAATCCTAATGTGAATATAGAAAAATAAAATAATCCTGCAATTGCCGATGCCCCTAATTCAACCTCTCCAACTCTTCCTAAAAAAGCCGTATCAATAACAATAATCAGGTTTTGAGCTAACAAACCCAAAATTATCGGATAAGAAATCTTCCAAATATTTTTGTATGAGGTTGTATAGTATTTCAAAACTTTACTGAAATTAAAATGTCAATGAGAATTATTTCCTCCAAAAAGCTGGTGATAACAAAATTAGAACTGTAAATAATTCAAGCCTGCCTAAAAGCATAAGAAAAGATAAAAACCATTTGCCGAAATCAGGAATATTAAAATAATTGCATGACTCACATGGGCCAACTTGTCCAATTCCAGGGCCAATATTTCCTAAAGTAGCTACTGTTGAACCAATTGCAGTTTCAAAATCAAGCCCGATAAGGGACATCACAAATGTTCCGAAAGCAAAAATTATTATATATATCAGGAAAAATGCCATTATCTTAAAAATAATATCCTGCGATACTGTTTTACGATTATATTTTACGGGGATTATTGCCTTTGGATGAATTAGTCGTTTTAACTCCATTCCACTGTTTTTAAATAATAATAACTGGCGGAGTATCTTTATCCCTCCACCTGTTGAACCTGCACAGCCACCCACAAACATCAGCAAAAATATTATCATCCAAAGTAACCCGGGCCAACCTAAATAATTTGCAGTTACATAACCTGTTGTTGTAATAATTGAAATAACCTGGAATAATGATTCTCTTAAAGCCCTTTCAAAAGATTCATTACTTAGTATAATTAAGGAAACCGTAATTATTATACTTACTAAAAAAATTAAATAAACATAATACCTGAACTCTTCATTTTGCCAAATTTTCTTAAGCTTTCCATGCAAGGCAAGGTAATGCAAGGTGAAATTGGTTCCGGCAAAAATCATAAATACAATAATTACATATTGAATATAAGGAGAATAGCCTGCAATACTTGTATTTTGTGTTGAAAAACCTCCGGTTGCCATAGTTCCGAAGGCATGGCAAAGTGCATCAAACAAACTCATATTTCCAAGCAATAATAAGCCGGTTTCAACAAAAGTTAGAATAATATAAATTCCCCATAGTCTTTTTGCTGTTTGTGTAATACGTGGATGAAGTTTATCCGGTGCAGGTCCGGGCATTTCAGCAGCGTATAATTGCATTCCGCCAATTCCTAAAACAGGTAAGATTGCTATTGATAATACAATAATCCCCATTCCGCCAATCCATTGGGTTATATTTCGCCAGAATAATATTCCTTTAGGCAAAGATTCAATGTCATTTAAAATGGATGCACCGGTTGTGGTAAATCCTGAAATTGTTTCAAAAAATGCATTTGTAAAATCCGGTATAGCACCGCTTATCAGAAAGGGAAGCGTGCCAAAAAGCGAAATAATTATCCATGAAAAAGTAACAATTATATACCCTTCTCTTTTTCCAATATTCTTATTGTAATTTTTCCTTGTTAAAAGTAATAAGATCATCCCCGAAAAAGAGGTAATCAATCCTGATATTAATAAAGAGTTGCAATTATTCCCACAGTAATAAATTGAAAAAGGTATGCCTAAAAACATAAAAAAACCTTCAACTATCAGTAAGAACCCAATAAATCTTAAGATTAATTTTATGTTTATTCTAGCTCCATTTAACATGATGTGAAAACATTTTATCAGTTGAACAATTTATCAACTTTATGAAGGGCATGAGGTAAAGAGAATACAACAACTTTATCGCATTCAAGTATTTGAAATTCACCTGTTGCAATAAAACTTTCTTTATCCCTGACAATTCCGCCAATTATAGCACCTTTGGGAAATTTTAGTTTATTTATCGGATTTTTTGTAACCGCTGAATTAGGTTTAGCAACCAATTCCATAACTTCGGCATCAATACCGCTAAGGCACTTTATTGAAGTAACTTCGGCACCCATTGTAAATTTTACAATATAACTTGCCGTAATCAGCTTTTTGTTTATAATTGCATCAATTCCAATTTCCTGGGAGATATCAATATAATCAATATTTTCAACTAAGGCAATGATTTTTTTTACTCCATATTTACGAGCATGAAGGCACGCAATGATATTTGTTTCCGAATTATCGGTAACAGCAATAAATGCATCAATACTTCGTATATCTTCTTCTTCAAGTAATTGAATATCTCTGGCATCGCCATTAATAATAAGCGTGTCTTCAAGATAGTTGGTCAGATTTATACATTTTTCCTTATCAATTTCAAATAATTTTATATTAAGTTCTTTTTCTAATTTTTTAGACGCTGTTCTTCCGACCCTTCCACCTCCAATTATCATGATATTTTTAATATCAATTTTGGTTTTACCTCCTAATTTCAAGAGTTCATCAACACCTTCGGGTTTTGTAATAACATACGACAGATCATTCTCCAGAAACATATCATCTCCCCTTGGAATTATTGTTGAAGATTTACGATGTATGGCAATTGCCCTGAAATCCAAATGGGGATATTCTTCAGCAATCTGGTTAAGGGTTTTATTCACTACAGGAGCATTTTCTTCCAATTTAATAAGAAACAGTGATAGTTTACCATCGGAAAAATCAAAAATTTCGGTAGCAGCTGTTTGGTGCAATAAATTGATAATTTCTTGGGCTGCAATTTCTTCGGGGCAAACTAAAGAATCTATTCCAAGGGTTTCATATATTTTCCTGTTTCCCTTTGTTAAATTTTCTAAACTGTTTACCCTTGCAATAGTTCTTTTTGCACCAAGCTTTTTTCCAAGAATTGATGTTATAATATTTATTTTTTCGTCATGAATAACCGATATTAAAAGATCGGCTTTTTTTACATTTGCATTTTCTAAAACCGATATGGAAGTTGAATCACCTGTAATTGTCATTAAATCAGTGTTGGACTCAACCATTTTTAATAACTCTTCATGCGGGTCAACAATGGTTATGTTGTGATTCTCGGCTGCCAGCTCTTTTGCTATATACAAACCAACTTCGCCATCTCCGGCAATTACTATATCCATTTTTTTTATTAATTTAAAACGCTGCGAATTTAATTCAATAAATTTTAACAACAAATTTAATTAAATAATTTGTAAATTTGACTTTTGATAACTACTAAATAAGTAATCGTATGAAAAATTATTTTTATGAAAACATTTGATAATTATAGTTTTAAAGACAAAAAAGCCCTCATCAGGGTTGATTTTAATGTTCCTCTGAACGATAAATATGAAATTACTGATGCTACCCGCATTAATGCAGCTATTCCTACCATAAAAAAAATTCTGGATGACGGTGGTTCTGTTATCCTGATGTCACATTTAGGCAGACCTAAACAAGGGCCTGAAGAAAAATTCTCATTAAAACATTTAATTAATTATTTATCAGAAAAATTAAATACAAATGTAAAATTTGCTGATGATTGTATTGGCGACTCAGCTAAAAATCTTGCTGCCGTTCTTAAACCGGGTGAAGTTTTACTTTTGGAAAACCTCCGTTTTTATAAAGAAGAAACCAAAGGGGATGAAGATTTTGCTAAGAAATTAGCATCCCTGGGAGATGTCTATGTAAATGATGCCTTTGGTACTGCACACAGGGCTCATGCCTCAACTACTGTAATTGCAAAGTTCTTCCCTGAAAACAAGCTGTTCGGGTATATTATGGAAAATGAACTGAAAAACATCAACAAAGTACTATCTGAAGTTAAGCGTCCTTTCACCGCAATTTTAGGAGGTGCAAAAATATCAGGTAAAATTGAAATTATAAATCAACTAATGAACAAAGTTGATAATTTTATTATCGGTGGTGGCATGATGTTTACTTTTATAAAAGCCATGAGCGGTAATATCGGAAATTCATTAATTGAAGAAGACCTTTTGAAAGTAGCAATTGATACCATTGAAAAAGCCAAAAAAACAGGGGTTAATTTTTATTTGCCTGTTGATGTCATTATTGCAAACGAATTTTCAAATGAAGCAGATAAAAAATTATCAAATTCTTATGACATTCCTGATGGCTGGATGGGATTGGACATCGGGCCAAAAACCTGTAAGAAATTTGCCTATGTCATTGAAAAATCAAAAACTATTCTCTGGAATGGTCCTATGGGTGTTTTTGAAATGCCGAATTTTGAAACAGGAACAAAATATATTGCTGAAGCTGTTGCAGATGCAACACAAAACGGTGCATTTTCATTAATCGGTGGTGGTGATTCGGTTGCTGCAATTAATAAATACAACTTAAAAAACAAGTTTAGTTATGTTTCCACAGGTGGCGGTGCAATGCTTGAATATATTGAAGGAAAGGAGCTTCCGGGAATTTCATCCATTAAAGATTAGTCGCTTATCTAAATTTCCTTAAAAATATTTTCCTTTGTAATATCTAATTTATCAAGATTCAATTTCGGAATAATATATGGTGCTATTGATGCAATGGGTTTATATAATATTGAATTCTCGCGAATTTTCTTTGTAATAACTGTTTGTTTTGAATCAAAACTATTAATAATAAATATTATAACACTTAAAATAAAAGCAGCTTTTAATATCCCGAACAAACATCCTGCAATTTTATTGATAAACCCAAGTAAGAGAAGATTTATAACTTTTTCAAGTAATTTCCCAACAGCAAAAGCTGCAATAACAATAGCAATAAAGGTTATTACAAAAGCAATTATGGAAATATATTTATGAGCTATTTCGGTATTGTCGGTTAAAAAATCAGCAGCAAAATATGAAAAATTAATCGCAATAAAAACACCAAGTACTAAAGCTACCAATGAAGTTAATTCAATAATAAATCCTTTTGTAAAACCCTTGTATGCAAACCAGATTATGGGTAAAATTAAAATAATATCAAGAAAATTCATAATGATTATTTTATTCTTTTTGTCAGTTCGGTAGCAAACACAAAATTATTAAGTTCTTTGTTATCTGTTTCAAGGATCTGATCTTTATCACCTTGCCACCATAATTCACCATCATAAATAAATGCAACTTTATCACCAATTTTTAAAACCGAATTCATATCATGAGTATTGATAATTGTGGTTGTTTGATATTCTTTTGTAATCTCACTGATAAGCTCATCAATAACACCGGCAGTAATTGGGTCTAACCCTGAATTAGGTTCATCACAAAACAGATATTCAGGGTTCATGGAAATAGCTCTGGCAATAGCTACTCTTTTAGTCATCCCGCCGCTTAATTCTGAAGGATAAAGCTTATTCTCATTTTCTAGAGCTACTCTGTTCAAACAGAAATTTACTCTTTCTAATTTTTCATCATACGATTTTTTAGTAAACATTGTCAACGGAAACATTACGTTTTCTTCCACAGTCATTGAATCAAACAATGCTCCCCCCTGAAACAACATCCCGATTTCTTTTCTAATATCTCTTTGTTCTTTTAAAGTCATTTTTGAAAAATTTCTGTCATCAAAATCAATATGTCCTTTGTCAACACCATACAGACCAACCAAACATTTCATTAAAACTGTTTTCCCTGAGCCACTTCGTCCAATTATTAAATTTGTTTTCCCTTTTTCAAATTGTAAGGAAATATTTTTTAATACTTCGTGGCCACCGAAGGATTTTGATATGTTTATGACCTTTATCATGTAAGTAACATCTGTGTTAAGATTAAATCAAAAATTATTATTAATATACTACTGTAAACCACAGCCTTTGTACTTGACCTGCCAACATCAAGGGCACCACCTTTTGTAAAGTACCCCTGATACCCCGAAACAGAAGCAATAATAAAAGCAAAAACCACGGTTTTAATTAACGCATAAAAAACAGTATATCCTTCAAACCAATATCTTATCCCTAAAATATAATCCTGCGAAGTAACCAAACCTGTAACCACACAAGCAAGCCAGCCACCGAAAAGTCCTACAACAATACTAAAAATAATTAATATCGGGTTGATTAGCATGGAAGCAGTTATCTTTGGAAATATCAGGTAATTCGCAGTGTTAACTCCCATAATTTTCAAAGCATCAATTTGTTCGGTAATCCGCATTGTGCCAATTTCAGAAGCAATCCTAGAACCTACTTTTCCGGCTAATATCAAACTTATGATTGTTGGTGAAAATTCCAGAATTAAAGATTGGCGGGTTGTAAATCCAACCATTGTTAGTGGAATAAGAGGGCTGTCAATATTATATGCTGTTTGGATTGCAACAATACCCCCTGTAAATGCCGAAATTATTGCCACAATACCAAGGGAATCAATACCCAGACTCTGAAACTCACGAAATAGTTGCTTCCGGAATATTTTTCTCTTGTCAGGCTTTCTAAAAACCTGAAACATTAAAAGAAGATATTCTCCCAAGGCGTTAAACATAGATTTTGATAAATTTTTTTGCTAATTTAATAATTTATTTATATTAATCTGTTAAAATATATGAAAAGAACTTTTTCTGCGTTCCGATATAAGTTATACTGCTTCTTAATGATTTTGCAAACAAAATCCTTAAGAAGCAGTTAATACTCGAAGAAATCAGGTTTAGTTTTTTGCAAACCTGATTTCATTCGGTATAATATCAGTAATTTTCGTAATTTTGAATTATGATTAAAACGAAAAAATATACAATTTTATTTTTTTTAGCAATTATTATTACGCTTTTTATAACATCTTGCTCCACATCAAGATATCCATACAAAAAAAACCAAAGAAAAAGAAAATGCAATTGTCCGAAATGGTGTAATAATCAAACTGTAAATTCAATTTGGCTTGTAAAAAATGAATGAATACAAAATTATTTTAAGCAAATATATTCCTGAAAATGCAGTTGAAATTATCTACTCATGGATAATGCAATATAAATTTCATTTGCAGATTTCAAGAAGCAGAACAACCAAATTGGGCGACTATCGCCCTCCTGTCAGAATGCATACTCATAAAATATCAATTAATTATAATCTCAACAAATATGCTTTTTTAATAACTCTTGTTCATGAAATCGCTCATTTAATTGTTTGGGAGAAATATAAAAAAAGTGTAAAACCTCATGGAAAAGAATGGAAAACAGAATTTAAATATTTAATGATTAATTTTTTTGATGATAAAATCTTCCCAAAAGATATAAGCAATGCTTTATCAGTATATTTAGAAAATGCTTTTGCTTCAAGTGTGTCAGATTTAGACTTAACACGAATATTAAATAACTATGATAATAAATCCGATTTTATTTTATTAGAAGAATTACCCCAAAATACAGTTTTTAAAATACATAACGGAAGAATATTTAAAAAACAGGGGAAATTACGAAAGCGTTATCGCTGCCTTTGCCTTGAAAACAAAAAAGAATATCTTTTTAATCCTTTAGCACAGGTTGTTCCGGTAAATACCTAACGCAGTAAACAGCAAGATAAAAGATAAAAGTAAAAAGATAAACTATGTTTTTCTATCTTTGCTGAACAATTTTCCGGCAATTAATAAATAAATTTTATGAAACACACACAAGAACAATGTTTACAATAAAAAGAAATACTAATATGTGTGTTTCATCCGAGTGATATAACTTATTCAAAATTTTATAAGGATGGGAAATAAAAATCATTTTTGTGTAATAATGGCAGGAGGCGTTGGGACTCGTTTCTGGCCTATGAGTAAAACTTCTCACCCAAAACAATTCATTGACATCCTTGGAAGCGGGAAAACCCTGATACAACAAACTTTTGAGCGTTTTTTAAAAATTTGTCCCAAAGAAAATATCTATATTGTAACTAACCAAATTTATAAAAACCTTGTACTTGACCAATTGCAAGGCGTTTCCGAAAAACAGGTTTTGTGCGAGCCATGTCGCCGTAATACTGCTCCTTGTATCGCTTATGCCAACTACAAAATTTTACAGGTAAACCCTGATGCGAACATTGTTGTTGCTCCATCCGATCATATAATTCTTAAAGAAGACATATTTACAGATGTGATTTTATCCACCTTTGAGGCTTCATCATCAAACGATTGGCTTCTCACTCTTGGCATTCAGCCGAGCCGGCCGGATACAGGCTATGGATATATTCAATTTGATAAAAACATTACTTGTAAAAAAGATAATCGTATTAAAAAAGTAATAAGTTTTACTGAAAAGCCCAAACTTGAAGAAGCTAAATCATTTTTAAAAAGTGGTGATTTTCTTTGGAATTCCGGTATTTTTATCTGGTCACTAAAAAGTATAATGAAGGCTTTTGATAAATATCTTCCTGACGTTGATGCTATTTTTAATGAAGTAATTTCAAAATACAATACTCCTGAAGAAGAAAATTTTATAAACAAAGCTTATACAGTTTGCCAAAATATTTCAATTGATTATGGAGTGATGGAAAAAGCTGATAATGTTTACGTGCTTGCATCTGATTTTGGATGGTCGGACCTTGGCACCTGGGGTTCACTTTTTGATATTCGTAAGAAAAACGAACAGGGGAATTCTGTTGTCGGAAACAATGTAATGATATATGATACAAAAAATTGTATTGTAAATATGCCAAAAGATAAACTTGTAGTTTTGCAGGGTTTGGATGATTATATTGTGGTTGAAAATGATGATATTTTGCTGATTTGCAAAAAATCAGACGAGCAACAAATCCGGCAGTTTGTTGATGATGTTAAAACAACAAAAGGAGATAAGTTTGTTTAAATTATAATCTTATTCCGAAAAATATTTTATTAATAATTTAAAAACAAATTCTATGAAAAGATTATTAACAATTTTATTTACTTTATTATTCAGCCTGCAATCTGCAGTTAAAGCTGATGAGGGCATGTGGTTACCATTACTGGTTGAACGCCTTAATTATGTTGATATGCAGAAAATGGGGCTTAATCTGACCCCAGAAGAAATTTACAGCATTAATCATTCAAGTTTGAAAGATGCAATTGTTATTTTCGGAAGAGGTTGTACAGGTGAATTGATTTCACCCGAAGGATTACTTATTACCAACCATCACTGCGGTTATGGTTCTATCCAATCGGTCAGTACTATTGAAAACGACTTGCTTTCCAACGGATTCTGGGCAACCCAAAAAAGTGAAGAAATTCCGATTGAAGGACTATACGTGAAATTTTTAGTCAGAATTGAACCGGTTACTTTAAATATCCTGCAAAACGTCACTGATGATATGACAGAAGAAGAAAGAAAAATAAAAATTAATAGTAATATTGACCGGGCAATTAATAAAGTCAATACAGTATTTGAAAATTATGAATCAGTTGTCAAAAGCTTTTACAATGGAAATGAATATTATATGTTTTCATACGAGGTTTATAAAGATGTTCGTTTTGTTGGAGCCCCTCCTGAAGCTATCGGCAAATTCGGTGCAGATACTGATAACTGGATGTGGCCCCGTCATACCGGCGATTTTTCAATGTTCAGGATTTACACTGCCCCCGACGGAAAACCGGCTGAATACTCTGAAGAAAATATTCCGTTAAAATCAAAACATTATCTCCCGATTTCCATTGCAGGCGTTGAACAAGGCGACTTTTCAATGGTACTCGGATATCCGGGCGGAACAGATCGTTATATGACCTCTTATGGTATTGATCTGGCTGTTAATCAATCTAATCCAACAATCGTCAAAATCAGGGATAAAAAATTAAAAATCATGAAAGAAGGCATGGATGCAGATGAAAAAGTAAGGCTGCAATATGCTTCAAAATATTCAAGAACCTCTAATTACTGGAAATATTACATCGGGCAAACCAAAGGATTGAAAAGACTAAAGGTTTCTGAAAAGAAAAAAACACTTGAAGAAGAATTTGAAAGCTGGGTAAATGAAAACCCTGAACGAAAAGCCAAATATAGTGAAGCACTAAGCGATATTGAAAATGCGTATAACGAAATAAAACTTTATAATTTATCAAGATTGTATTTCCGCGAAGCTATTTACAGGGGAAGTGAAGTAATTGGTTTTTCAAAAAAATTCAGCCCCTTGCTTAAAGAACTGAAAGTAAAAGATCAGGATAAAGAAAAAATTGCCGGAATTGTTAATTCACTCAAAGAAAGTTCAGATAAATATTTTAAGGACTACAATGTAAAAATTGACCAAAATTTGCTTGCAGCTACATTTAAAATGTATTACGAAAACATACCTGCTGACCAGCTTCCTGGATTTTTAGTAAATATTGCTAAAAAGTATAAAGGCAATTTTAAAAAATTTGCTGCTTACGCTTTTAAAAAGTCCATATTTGTAAGTAAAGAAAAAGTTGATGCTTTCATTGAAAAGCCAAAAGCCAAAACCATTGAAAAAGACATAATTTACAAGGCAATGAAATCTTTTTACGATAACTCTGTATATTTGAATAACAAAACTAAAAATGCCTATGCTCTTATGGCAAAGGGAAACCGGATATTCTTAGCAGGATTAATGGAAATGAATCCTGACAAAAAGTTTTATCCCGATGCCAATTTCACTATGCGTTTGACTTATGGAACCGTACAGGACTATTTCCCTGCAGATGCTATTCATTTTAACTATTTTACAACTCTTGATGGGATTATGGAAAAAGAAGACCCGACAACATGGGAGTTTATAGTTCCTGAAAAACTAAAAGAATTATACAACACAAAAGATTACGGACAATACAGCGACAATGATACACTGAAGGTTTGTTTCCTGACTAACCATGACATTACAGGTGGTAACTCGGGAAGTCCGGTAATTAATGGAAACGGCGAATTAATTGGTCTTGCATTTGATGGCAACTGGGAAGCTATGAGCGGCGATATTGCTTTTGAACCCGAATTGCAAAGAACAATCAATGTTGATATTCGTTATGTTTTATTTATCATAGACAAATTTGCAGGTGCTACAAATTTAATTGATGAAATGACCATTGTTACTGAAAAACCTAAATTAAAAACTGATATTCCTGAAGAAGAAAATATTGAGGTAGAAGTTATTGAAGAATAGAACAAAATATTTACTATTTGATATTTGATATTTCCGGTTCATACCAGTTTAGGATATTAATTTAATTATAATACCTTTGTAATACTGATGTCCAAAGTGTGTATCAGTATTGAATGTTTTTGACAAAACTAAACCTATGGACTTAATTTCCCCAAAAGACTTACTAAGTGTTAATAAAAATTTAAAATACTTTGGTGGTGAAAGTTTTGCAAAGCTCCTGATGAAAATCCTTAAGCTTGATACTTTAAACAAAAAATATTCACCTGTAGCCCACTTAAATAGAACGGAATTTGTTGATAAAGCAATAGAAATTATCGGTTTTAAGTATAAAATAAGCCAAGAGGACATAAATAAAATCCCAAAAGAAGGTCCTTTTATCACAATATCAAATCATCCTTTTGGTGGTCTGGATGGTTTAGTATTAATGAAAACACTGCCTTCGGTAAGACCGGATTATAAAATACTGTCAACTTTTTTAATGACTAACCTTAAACCTCTTGAAGACATTTTTTTAGCTGTTAACCCGTTTGAAACACATAAAGATGTAAAATCAAGTCTGTCCGGACTAAGAGATGCATTTCATCATTTACGTAAGGGACATCCATTAGGCATTTACCCTGCCGGAGAAGTTTCAACATATCGTTTTGATAAAAAATCCATAACCGATAGAAAATGGCAATCCTCAGTAATAAAATTTATAAAAAAAGCCAAAGTGCCCGTTATTCCAATTTATTTTGATGGCACTAATAGTAATTTGTTTCATTTGTTGGGATTTATTCATCCATTGCTCAGAACAATTAAATTACCTTCCGAGCTTTTTAATAAAAAAGGAACAATTGTTAAAATCAGGATCGGGAATCCCATTCCTGTCGGCGAACAAGAAAAATTCAGTGATATTGATGAATATAAGCGATTTCTACGAACCAAAGTATATGGTTTAAGTATTTCTTTAAAAAACACTAAAACAACTGATGTTAAAATAAAATATAAAGACAATATCATAGAGCCGGTTCCGTCGGAAAAAATTCACGAGGAAATCTCTCAAATACAAGATGATCATTTGTTATTCAAAATTCAAAATAATCTTGTTTTTTGTGTGCCGTCTTATAAAATTCCAAACATACTAATCGAAATCGGCAGATTAAGAGAAATTACTTATCGTGAAGTAGGAGAGGGAACTAACCAAATCAAGGATGTTGACAAATACGATTCTTACTATGAACAATTATTTATATGGGATGATGAAGCAAAAAAAATTATTGGGGGATACCGTGTAGGTAAAGGCAAGGAAATATTTGATAAATTCGGCATGAAAGGTTTTTATATTCACAGCTTATTCAAAATCAATAATAATTTTTTACCTATCCTGAACGAATCAATTGAATTAGGCAGGTCGTTTATTATTAAAGAATATCAAAAGAAACCAATTTCTCTATTCCTTTTATGGAAAGGTATTCTGTACTTTCTTTTAAAACACCCCGAATATCGTTATTTAATAGGGCCTGTAAGCATCAGTAATATATTCTCAAACTTTTCAAAATCCCTAACCGTTGAATTTATTAAAGCCAATCATTATAATTATGAGCTTGCCGAAAATATAATACCCCGAAAAATATTCAAGGTAAAAATTAACAAAGTTATTGACAATAAAATTTTCATTAAAGACACCAAAAATGATATAGGTAAATTAGACGATTTCATACAGGAAATTGAGCCTGATTTCCATGCACCGATATTAATTAAAAAATATTTTCAATTGAATGCTGAAATCATTGGTTTTAATATCGACCCTAAATTTAACGATTGTTTAGATTGTTTGATGATCCTTGATTTACTTGATGTCCCAATGAATATTATTGAATCCCTCTCAAAAGAGTTAAATGATAATTCAATCCTTGAAAGATTTAACCAGAAAAATTCCTAACGTAATAAATCCGCTTTGCGGATGAAAAGCTGGAAAGAACAAATCCGCTAAGCGCTTTGAAAGCGCTAAGTGGTTGAATAGCAAATAATTTGACCTCATTATTCCCTTTTTTCCGCACACATAAATAAAGTTGAATGTTTCAAGATATAAAATACAGAATAACAACATAACGCAGTAATTTGTAAGATAAAAGATAAAAGCCCGCCTGAATGACGCAGTCGGGCAGGTAAAAAGATAAAAGTCTTTAACGGAAATAAAACATGTTAAAAAAACAAGATTTTATTTTGCAATATAATAGGCCGATCTTTCAATACCCCCCTGACCTTTTAGAATTCTCTTAGAATCTCTTGGTTCAAGCCAAAAGAACAATTAAAAAAAGCCTTTTTAAATATTTGTATTTAGGATATCACAATGCGGAAAACAGGCGATTTTGATATTTATTTGTTCAGGTTATAGGGTTAGGGCAAAAAAGCCTGTTTGGTTTAGAGGTAAGTGTAAAGTTTTTTTTACACCTAACCTTTTCCTTTTACCCAAACCGGCTTCCTAACCTTTACCATTACCGTTATTCAATTATACAAATAAAATAATCATTTTGAGACTGAATTTAAAGTTTATGCGAAAGTTCAGAATCGCTTTTTTTAATAAGAATCAGTATAAAACATCAATTCTTAATCACTTCAACATCTTCAATCACTTCAACACCTTCAGCGTCTTTAATTTCGATTATCTCAATTAAAACTTCCTTAATCTGAGGTTCGGGTTTCTTTTCAACTATAGTTAATTCATCAATCAGATTGGTTGCACCTGCAAATTTATCAATGATAAACAATACATACCGTATATCAACATTTATACATCTTTGTAATTCAGTTTCAAAAGCAATGTCACCACTCATAGCTTCCCAGTTGCCGTCAAATGCAAGACCAATCAGTTCGCCGTTTCCATTAATTACAGGGCTTCCGGAGTTCCCACCTGTTATATCATTGGTTGTAAGGAAACAAGTGATCATTTTTCCATCCTGACCATAAGGACCGAAATCTTTTTGAGCATATAGTTTTTTAAGTTTTTCATCAACAATAAATTCATCATCATCCGGGTCTTCTTTTTCCATCACACCCGCCAATGTTGTAATAAAATCATATTGAACTGCATCAGCAGGGAAGTAATCCTGTATCGTTCCGTAAGTCAGCCTCAGGCTTGAGTTGGCATCCGGATAATAAACTTTATCAGGGTTCATTTCGCGTAAGCCTGCTATAAATAAACGATCTCCTTTTTTCACCAACGTTCTTGCACTCCTTAAATTACCTTGTGTCTTCATTATTGACCCTAAAAAATCATTCATAAGCTTAAATGCCGGATCTTTATCTAAAGTTTTAAATTTGGGATCATCTAAAAATGCATTTATCTTTTCAGGGCTAGTAAAAATTGATTTATTAAACAAATATTCGGCATAAGCCTTAAAATCACCTTTGAATTTTTTCACAATTTTATTGAAATACTCAGAATGCATTTCTTTTGGTACATTTTTTTCATATATCTTCAGCATAGCTGCCATCACTTTTTCATCAGTCGGAGCATTATAATCCTTAAAATATTCTTTTAAACTTTCTTTAAGTTGCTCTACTGTTTCGGCAATAGCATCTGCGTTTGTTTTTTTATCTTTCAGTAAAGAATGTAATTGCATATATTGCCGTGAAAAACCTAAAATTTCAGCGCCACTAACAGAAGCAAAAGCAGTATAAATCATAGGTTTGAAATCTTTTGCCATTTGCTCATAACCTTCTTTAATCTCTTTTAATGCACTACCGTATTTTGCTTCTCTTTCAGTGTCTGCATTTACCCACTTTTCAAATTCCTGTTCAATAGCAAGTTTTTTATCATATACTTTCAGTTTTTTTAATCCTCTTTCTACTCCGATAAATAATTTCCATGCATTTGAAATTCCGAAATATTTTGAAGAATATTTTATTTTAATTTCCTTATCTGCATCCATATCTTCTTTCCAGATTTCCAATTCTTTACCAAAAACATCTATTAAAGGAGGATAGAAGTTATCCAATTTATATTTGATACCATAAGATGTTAAATATCTTTCTGTGCCACCCGGGTAACCCCATATCATTGCAAATTCATTTTTCTCAATACCCTCTAATGTAATGGGTAAATGATATTTAGGTTTTAATGGAATATTATCTTCAGAATACTCAGCAGGCGAGCCGTCGGGAGCAGAATAAACCCTGAAAACAGTAAAATCACCTGTATGACGGGGCCACATCCAGTTATCGGTATCGCCTCCGAACTTTCCAACAGATGATGGCGGAGCACCAACCAAACGAACATCAGAATATGTTTCATAAATGAACATATAAAACTCATTTCCTCCAAAAAAACTTTTTACGACTACATTATATTTACCATCTTCAGAAGCTGCTTTTTGATATTTCTTTGATATTTTCTTAATTTTAGCAGACCTTTCCGATTCAGACATGGTATCGGATAATTGTAACATAATACTATCGGTTAAATCTTCCATTCTTATCAGGAACGAAGCAGCCATATTTTCGTTAGGTAATTCTTCTTCTTTGCTCGTTGCCCAGAAACCATCTGTTAAATAATCATGGTCAATTGAGCTGTGCTTTTGAATATAACTGTAACCACAATGATGATTGGTAAACATTAATCCCTGATCGGATACAATCCCACCCGTGCAGAAAAATCCTTTTGCTCCTCCGCCTGATAAACCAACTATGGCATCTTTTAAACTTGAATTGTTGATGCTGTAAATTTCTTCGGCAGTAAGCTGCAAGCCTAATTTTTCCATATCAACATAGTTAAGACGTTCAACAAACATTGGCAGCCACAAACCCTCATCAGGTACTCCCGATGCATAAGTACTTAGTCCTAATGTAAAAAACAATACAAGTGAAATAATAAATTTTTTCATTCTTTAAGTTTTATTGCCTGCTTATAAACAGGCATGGTTAATAATATAATTAGTGTTTGCAAATACTAATTAGTTTTAATAAAAATCATACCAAAACTTATATTTCTTTATAATTCAGCGGATTATAAGAATTGTTTTGAGAGTATGTATAATAAATGTGTGCGTTCTTGTACATCTACTTGTTCGGTTTTGAACAAAACAAATATCTATTTCAATCCTATCATTTGCGGACCCTGTTTAAAAATTATATCCACAGGAATATCGGAGGCATTCAACCGGTCAAGGTCTTCCTGTAGTTGCGATTTAACAATACCTTCTTTTTCAACCCATTCTTTCGCTGTTTTGTAATCACCATCTCCCTGAATATAAAGTATCTTTTGCATCAGGCTGATTGTAGCGTCTTTCATTTTTTCAAAATCCACAGTATATACACCATTTTCATCCCTTGTGAAAGCTTCCTTTTCTTCAAAATAATTGAATCTCATCATATTTGCTTTGCCATGTGAACTTGCAGCTCCGAAACGGCTTGAACGGAAAATTCCTGCAAAAAATGTAACATAATTATCCATAACTTCTCCTTGTGTAAGCTCGCCCATTTCGTATAATTTAGTTACCAAATACAAACCCATTATATCTGCTTTGCCTTCTTCAATAGCAGAATATTGTTCTTTCAAAGCCTTGCGTACCGTATTTGAGCCATCAATGGTATTTTTAATACCCATAGCATGACCAACTTCGTGGAACATTACATTTTCAAAAAATGCGTTAAATGTGATATATTTTTGCTGGTCTTCGTTTACTAATATTTTTGAAATCGGAACCAGAATTTTATCAAATTTTGCTTTCATTGCATTTTTCAACTGTAATTTCCTTGAACCGATTTTCAGGTGTATTTCTTCATCATTTGGTAAATTGATAGCAATAGTTTTACTTCCGGCATTGCAATCACCCGCATAATAAATCACATCATAAGCATTCATATCGGCTTTTGAACCGGGTACTTCTTTTTTATACTTATCATCAACAGGTAATCCAGCCTGTAGTCCTGGCAGTAGAGAAGAGAATTTTTCAAGTTTTTTGCTCCACTCAATATCCTTTAATAATATGAAGGATTCGTTTGCGGCTTTATAGCCAAACAAGGCATCTTCATAATTTTCTATCGGTCCTACAACAAAATCAATCTTTGAGGTTCTCATTTCCATCCAAGCAAAATCACTTGGCTGGTAGTCATCGGTTAGCAATGCATCGGCACGCAAATTCATGTACTTTTTAAATCCGGGGTCATCAGACAATTCGGCAGCTTGTTTCATAAGTTTTGTGGCTTTTTGTAGCTTGCTTGCATAAGCATCATGATACCAAACAGTTTTTAATGAGCCATCGTTTTTTCTTCTTATTAAAGTATATAGATTTGTTTTGTCGGGATTGTCAAAAGCTTCAAATTCTTCTTTGGTCATATCAACAGGGTAAAAATTGGCACCCGCAGGTTTTTTCCCTATTCCATCAATAAAAGGTTTATTGTTGTTCAGCCTGTCCCAGGGACCGTAATTAATTTTTGCAAATTTCTTTGTAGGTTCATCTGTAATTCTGTTCAGGAAATTTTCTTTATTTCCGATTGCCTGCTGCCAGAATATTTCATTCATTATTTCGGCAACTTCAAACAATAATGGCAGTATTTGTTTTTCTTTTTCAGAAAGGTGGCTAATATCGGCAGTTAATTTAAACGGGGCATAAATTTCCAGTCTTTTTTGTACTTCTTCCAGAGATACGGGATTTAAAGCTCCATCATCGGGAATTATCCCCTGGCTTTGATTTTCCACAGTTTCTTCTGTCGGATTACATGCACTTATCAGCACAAGAATCATCAAAGTAATAAACGATATTAATACGTTGGTTTTCATGATAAAATATTTTTAGTTAATAATTTGATTTTGCGGCTACAAAATTAAGGATTTTTTTTGAGAAAATGAAAATGAGACCTTTGCAAAACTCATCTTTTTCTCCATCTTTTCGTTAAAATCCTCTTCAAAATCCTCATTTACGTCAGTAAACTGCGGTTTTTCATCGAATTTTGCCTCAATCTGAAATAAAATCTTTCGCCTTGCAAAGGTCTCAAAATAAGAGAATTCAATTATCTGAAATCGGTAAGATTACAATTTTATTTTGGCCTGAAATGGTTAAATCATACAACAACCTGATAATTAACGAATACATTGTTATGCCTAATCATATTCATTTGATATTGTTTATTGATTATTAATCATGTCATAACGATTCGATGGATTTCAATAACACGGCAAATTGTAATAACACGAAATATTGTAGAGACACGCCTCGGCGTGTCTCAAACAAAACAAAATTATTTAACGATTGCAAGAGAGATACTCCGTAGCGTGTCTCTACGAATTATCTTGCAGCAATAGACGGACCGCTGAGGATTTTAATTTTATCGTCTTTTGTTAAACCTGATTTAACTTCAATATTAATGCCGTCTGAAAGACCTGTTTCGATCAGTTTTTTTTCATATTGCTGGGGTCCAATTTCAATTTCAACAAAAACCGTATCTTCATCAAATTGTAATAAGCTTTCGGAAATCACCAGCACACTGTCAACTCTGTCAAGAACAATATCTGCGTTGGCACTGTATCCTGCTCTGATAAACCGTTCGTCTTTGAGTTTAACATCGGCTTTAATTTCAAACTGAATCGCTCCGTTTTCTTCAACTCCTTTTGGTGAAATATGCTCAAGTTTGGCATCAAAAGTTATATCTTCAATTGCTCCGATTGTAAGTATCAAAGGCATTCCTTCTTTAATTTTTCCCACTTCGGATTCATCAATTTTACCCTCAAAAACCATTTCGCCCATATCAGCAATTATTGCAATGGTTGTACCGGGGTTAAAGGTATTACTTTCAATAACCGAGTTCCCTATTTCAACAGGAACATCCAAAACCATTCCTTCAATTGTTGAACGTATAAGGGTATTTGTTTCCTTCCCTGATTTCTTGGTTTGTCCTTCCTTAACCAGATCAAGATTATTCCGGGCTGATTCAAGTTCTTCTTTGGCACCGGTGTATGCTAATTCATAACCTTCAAATTCAGCTTTTGCAACTACACCTTTATTAAGTAGATCCAATTGGCGATCGTAATTTCTTTTGGCATTACTGAGATTAATCTCAGCCCTGTTGAGTCTTGATTCTGCATTGTTCAGATTGACCATGTTGGGTATTATCTTAACCTTAGCAATCAAATCACCCTTTTTAACCAATTCGCCTGCTTCAACATAAATTTCTTCAACAATACCTGAAACCTGGGGTTTAATATCAATTTCCTTTCGCGGTACTACCGAACCTGTTGCTGTTGTCTTTTTTATTATATTACTGACAAACGGAGAGCTTGTTTCGTAAATAACCGGTTTTGGCTGCGATTTCTGATATAAGAAGTAAATAGTATAAGCAAAAACCGCTAAAATTATTACTCCGAAGAATATTTTAAAAAACTTTTTCATTTTTTTTATTATTTAATTTTTACTGTATTTTCGTATCAATATAATATTATTAATTTCATCTTTTATCTTTCCCGTTATCGGGTTTTTTATTCGTTTCTGATAGCATCTATCGGTTTAATACTTACGGCTTTCTTAGCAGGTATAAATCCTGCCAATGCCCCTGCAACGACCAAAATTATCAATGCTGTAATTGCTTTATCAAAATCAACTTCAGGATTATTGAACATAGCTTTATCTGCACCTGTTTTTATTAAAATATAATTAACCAACTCAACCATTCCTACTCCAAGTGCTAATCCAATGTAACCGGCTAAAGCAGTCAGGAAAACTGATTCGGTAATTATCTGGGTAATAATATTCAATGGTGTAGCTCCAATTGCTCTTTGAATTCCAATTTCTTTAGTTCGTTCTTTAACGACAATCAACATAATATTGCTTACACCGATAACACCGGCCAAAAGCGTACCTATACCAACTATCCATATCAAACCGTTTATTCCTGCAAACAGGTTGGTCATTTTTTTATATTCTCTTTCAACATTAAACGAACCTATTGCCCTGTCATCATCCGGAGATATTCTGTGACGTGTTTTCATTAATGCTTTGGCTTTTTCTTCCACAAGCGAAACAGATGAGTTTTTTTTAGCAGTTATTGAATACCAGCCAACTATATCACCGTAATTATATGTTTTTTGCAAAGTTGTAAACGGAATACATATTTGTTGGTTTTCGCGATCAGCCTGCTGGTCGTTTTTTTTGGATTGAAAAGTTCCTACAACTTTAAAATAAACACCCTGAATACGCAGATACTGACCTATAGGATTTTCGCCCGGTTCAAACATTTCATCAACAACCCTGATTCCGATGATTGCAATTTTCCTTTTTTCATCAATATCAATTTTATTTATAAACCTGCCGTTAAGCATCTTAACGGGATCAATAATATTATATGCGGGATAATCTCCCTGAATTGTAAATGCTCCTGTTCTTTCTCCGCGAATGACATTATTATTTCCATCTCCTCCCCATCCCCGTAATCTTGGAGCAATATGTTCTATTTCAGGAATATTATCAATAAGTACCTGTGTATCGTTGTTTTTAAACTGGTAAAACCTGCCTCTTGGGAATCCTTTGTATGGTATGGTTGTTCTTCGTGTCCACATAAACATACTGTTCGTTGCCAAATCACCCATACCGGTATTTGCACCATTATGCAAGCCTTTTCCGGAACCAAGCATAATAATAAGCATAAAAATCCCCCAGAAAACCCCAAAGGCTGTAAAAAAAGTACGCAGTTTGTTTTTCTTTAACGTACTAAATATTTCCTGCCATCTGTCTAAATCAAACAT
>JAUWSB010000217.1 GCA_030610255.1 Bacteroidota bacterium | reverse complement strand
TAAATGCATTTAAAATATTAAACCTGTTAATAATAACAACAGGATAAATTGCCGCAATTAAAGTGATAATCAGCACAGTGATTCCCTGATTCACAAAAATATATGGTGCTAACGAAAATGGCAAAATAGGATCCATATTGTATTCAATAGCCATGGTTGCCATATCACCGGTAAGAGGTATAGGGTTATAATACAAATAAATTAAAAACGGTAAACTAAAAATAATACCTGAAATTACTCCCATAATTCCAATAAAAATAGTTTCTGATAACACAACCTTTGTTAATTTTCCGCGTCGCATACCTATGGCTACCATAACCGCAAATTCTTTACGGCGTTCCATAGTCATCATCAATACTGTGCCAAATATTCCAAAAGCTATTATTATGTAAAGTATTGCCAGCATAATAATTCCGCCGGCATTATCACTTTGAATTGCCTGTACTATTTCAGTTAACATTTTTCTCCAGCTAATTACTTCGTATTCATTACCAAGTGAAATTTTCAGTTCATCAATTGTTTGCTCAAGCCTTGAAGGTTTATGTAACATAATAGAAACCGATGATAAAATATCAGGCACATAAGGGGAAATTAAATCCTGTGCATTACTCAAACTCATATAAACCATTTGGTTGTCCATTTGTGGTGACGGAAAATGTAATATTCCGACAATCCTGTATTTGCCTGCAGCAGTAATTCCCTGAAAGCCCTGCCCTAATAAAACCAGTGTATCGTTAACATCTACTTTAAAATATTTCGCTAATTTTTCAGCAACAAGAATTCCATTATCATTTTTATTCAGATACCTTCCTTTAACAATTTTATTGGCTAAGTGAGTTTGGTTATTTTCTATTTCAGGGTCTGTCCCGATAAGCATAACACCTTTGGTTTGTTCTCCATAAGATCCTAAAGCAAATGTTTCTAAGCGGGGAATCAAAGAACTGACATTTTTTACTTTTTTGATTTTTCCTTTAAGCGTTTCCGAATAAATAAAGGAACGGTTAATTGACCGGTTATCCCAATAACCACTGTCATGTATTTGTATATATCCAACCTCTGTTATTCCTGCCAGTATCATATTGTCATAACTGCCGATTTGCATTGAACGCATAAACATTGCCAGAAATACTGCCAGTAAAATTGATGCGGTAGTAATAAATGTCCTTTTTTTATTCCGCCACAGATTCCGCCATGCTATTTTGATTAATGTTTTCATTCTCAGATATTTCATTTTTCATCATTACTTTGTCTGTCTATAAAGTCAGTGTTTGGTTTAGAATGTTCGAGTTCGAGGCTTGCGAAGTCTTTAAACTCAGGAGTCCGTATGGATGACTGAGTTTAAAGACGAGTATAACGAAGAAATCGGACATTCTGGACAAACACTACTTAATCTCTTCTTTCCCGCAATCTCTTCATCATTTGCTGTGAAAAAAAATCCTCATTAATAGTTGGAATATTAAATTTTTGATATGTAATATCTATTATGGTTTTTTGTCCTTTTTTATTTACGGGAATCATTGTAAGTTTGGTCGGCAGGCTTCTGTCGCCCATTTTTTTAATTTCTGTGCAGGTTTCCAAATTTATAAGTTTTTTATTATCATCATAATATTCCGCTTTTAGCTGATAAAAATCTTTTTTGGTTATCCACATGATTATCTTCCCCCAAACCACAGGGGCTTCGGGAAAAGGAATTAATTCTATTATATAACAATCGTAGTTTTCAATTGTATCATTACCGATAAATTTATGCGTATAATCGGTAATAATAGAGTTTTCTTTCATCAAGTCTTCATTTGTAAAATCCGAGCCCATCCACGATTGCATCATCATTGAAGGTGGTATTTTTATCATTCTGTCAATTGAGGGCATCCAATTCCACATATCCGATGTTCTCTTCATAAAAATCTGTCCTTTATCGCGGGCAGGTGCAGTTATTAATATCATATAATAGTCACTTCCCATTGACCAGCTTTGCATTGATATCGACCTTTTCCATTCTGGACGAATTATTGTCATGGTCATATCGCTGACACTTGATTTTCCTATAAACAAGTCTTTGGCATTTTTTACAACCTGTTTTGCTGTTAAATTTTCTTGTGCATTTATATTAATCACCAATGATAAGATGATTAAGATACTTATAACTAATTTTTTAATATTAAAAGTTTTCATCGTTTTTTATTTTAAAACTTAACTATAGCCTTAATTTACAACATTACCACACTATGAATATTTTTTAATTATTATATTTTTTATAGTATCAAGAGGAAAATTATCAGGATCAACAATGTAATTCAAACTAACTCCATCCAATATTGCACCGAATAATCTTGCCTCAGATTCTGGGTTTTTTATTCCTTTTGCTTTAAAATATTTTTCAAGTATAATAAATAACGGACTTACTAATTCAAATAATTTTTGTTCAACCAATTTCATAACATCCGGTTGTAATATTATTGTAAAATACAATTTCCAAAATTCAATTTTTTTCTTTAAAATATCAAAACATTCATTTATGAAAAAAATAAACTCTTCATTAGTAAGCACACCATCTTTATTCGGATCAAAAATATTAAGTATTAGTTCGTCAATTCCTTTGAAAACAATTTCTTTTATCAAGTCTTCCTTACTGTTAAAATAATTATAAATTAATCCTTTTGAAATACCAGCTCTGGAAGCAATCATATTAATTGAAGTATTATGAAATCCGTTATTTGCAAAAAGTTCTAATGCCTTTTCTATTATAAGGGCTTTTTTACTTTTTCGAATTTGTTCAAATTGTTTTTTGCTTCGTGGAGACATTATTATTAGTATTTTGATGTTATTTTACCTGATTTATTGTTACTGTTGAGTTTCATCATTTTTAGCTTGTATACTATTATCCTGTAAAACTTTGCTAAAAAAACAAAGTTATTTAGCAAATCCGCAATTAGTATGCGATTGATTCGACATTCAATTTTCAACACTCAACACTCAACATTCAACACTCAACATACAACATTCAATTTTCATTATTTCTGCATATTCGACTTCGTAGTTTCAATGCTTTTATAAATTATAGCTGTCAACTCTTCCGTTTCTTTCATAATTGGAGCTAATTTCTTTGTATTTGGAATTAATGGTTTCCTTTCTATAATTTTTAAGCAAACTCGACTTTCTTTTAGCTCTTTTAGAATTATTTTCAGTTTATGAACAAAATCTTTTCTTGATTCTGCACTTTGAGCTTCTCTATAATTTAATGCAGGCGAACTACCACTTCTAATTAATTGACCGGCTATATGAATTCCTAATTTTGAATTATTAATTTCATCAACTACATTACTTATTCTTATTATAAAGTCAATAAATCTATCTTCTAAATCAAATTTTTTCATTTTTTACTTGTTTATTGATTATTGTATGTTGCTTATTGAATGTTTTTTTGCAAATCCACAATTAGTAAGCGATTGCTGAATAACATG
>JAUWSB010000128.1 GCA_030610255.1 Bacteroidota bacterium | reverse complement strand
ATATTATATATTTAGAACATTACTTCATAAAATAATGAAAAAATAATGAAAATTAAAAACATCATACTGATATTTTTTATTTTACCGGTAATAGCATTTGCAAACACCGGCGATAATAAAAGAGTGATTAAGTGGGAAGCTATTCAAAAAGTAAAAATCGCAGAAAATCAAATATTGAACATCCTGTATTTTGATAATGCAATTTACTATGATCAAATCAGCTCATTACCGGTTTTTACCGAAAGATTTCCTTTAAGTTCAGCTAATGACAAACTGCACGTTATCCTGAAAAACAAAGTATTTGAAGAATTTGATGAAAATATTATCAAAAAAATAAATGATATTGAAAACATCCCCGACAGCATAATTATAAATACATCTTTAGTTATTGAAAAAAAAACACCTTATGCTTTAATTTCATTTGTACCTATTAGGAAAAATTCAACTTCAGGGAAATATGAAAAACTGATTTCATTTGATATTGACTTTAAAATTACGGGTAAATCCGAAAAACAAACTTACAGGAGAACTTACGTTGAAAACTCAGTATTATCAACAGGTGATTGGTATAGAATTAAAGTAACAAATAAGGGAATTCATAAAATTACATACAGCGATATGGTTGAGATGGGCATAGATGTTGACAATATTGACCCCCGCAATATCAGAATATACGGAAATGGAAACGGAATGGTTCCTGAAAGAAATATGCAGCCAAGACATGATGATTTATTGGAGAATGCAATTGAAGTTGTTGGTGAAGAAGACGGAAGTTTTGACCAAAACGACTACATATTGTTTTACGGCGAATCTGCTATAACATGGAAATTTAATGTATTTAAACAGATTTTTGAACATAAGGTAAATTTATATTCCGACCATACATGTTATTTTATTTCAACAAGTTTGGGTGAAGGAAAACGAATAAGTTTTACTTCCTCATCAGGACTGGAGCCTACAAATTTTGTATCAAAATTTCACGATTATGATTTGCATGAAAATGATTATGTTAATTTATTAAAATCAGGAAAGGAATGGTTTGGCGAATCATTTGAAAACGATTTCTTTTACGATTTTCCATTTGAGTTTCCAAACATTGATTCAGGGTACGACGTTCAGATGAAATTCAGTTATGTTGTAAGATCGGAAGAGAAAAGTAATTTTACCGTTTATGCAAACAATAACGAAATTGCCTGTATTGAGTTGCCTGCATTCAACACAGGTGGATCAACATACGCATTAAGTATTGATAAAAATATTATTTTCAATCAAAATCAACCGGATTTAAATATAACTATTAAATACGATTCACCATCTCCAACATCTATTACCTGGCTAGATTTTCTTGAACTTAACTTAAAAAGACATTTGATCTTCAACGGTGAGCAATTGGCTTTCAGGGAGCTATCATCAATAGGAGAAGGAAATATTACGGAATTTAACCTGTCAAATGCAAACCCTGATATAAAAATATGGGATGTAACAGATAAATTTAACATAAAACAAATTGAAGCGGAAATTACCGGTACAAACTTATATTTTACAGTTCCAACCGATTCATTGAGAGAATTCTTAGCATGGGATAATTTTTCATTTTTTTCTGCCGAATTTATTGAAAAGGTTGACAACCAAAATCTTCATGGTTTAGAACCAATTGATATGGTTATTGTTACTAATCCCTTGTTTATATCACAAGCTTATGAACTGGCAAATTTGCACCAAAGCAAAGATAATCTGTCGGTTTATATAGTTACTATTCAGCAGATATATAATGAGTTTTCATCTGGCGTACAGGACATATCTGCAATACGTGATTTTATAAAAGTGCTATACGACAAGGCCGGACCAACGCAAATACCAAAATATCTTTTGCTTTTCGGTGATGGCTCGTATGATCCAAAAGACAGAATTCCCGGAAACAATAATTTTGTTCCCACTTTCCAATCTAAAGAATCATTAAGATGCACAATCTCTTATGTTACTGATGATTTTTTTGGGTTGCTTGATTATAATGAAGGTTATGATGCAGGTGGAACTGTTGATATCGGTATCGGTCGTTTTCCGGTTCAATCTATTGAACAGGCTGAAAATGCAATAAATAAAGTAAAGAACTATGTTTCTAAAAATGATTCTACTTATGCTGATTGGCGAAATTTAATTTGTTTTGTTGCAGATGATGAAGATAACAACCTCCATTTCAGACAAGCTGAAAAACTGGCAAGCATCGTTGATACTTCTTATAAAACATACAACCTGAAAAAAATATACTTAGATGCATATCCACAAATTTCCACTCCGGGCGGAAAACGTTATCCCGATGTAAATCAGGAAATTTATGAAACCGTAAAAAAAGGGGCATTAATTATAAATTATACCGGACATGGCGGAGAATTAGGGTGGTCAAGTGAAACGGTTCTTGATATAACTACAATCAATAGCTGGAACAACAAATATAATTTACCTGTTTTTTTTACTGCAACATGTGCTTTCAGCAGATTTGATAATCCGGAACTAACTTCTGCCGGTGAGCTCGTCTTTTTAAATCCTGATGGAGGCGGCATTGCTTTGTTTACGACAACAAGAGTTTCTTATGCCCAATCAAATTTTAACCTCAATAAAAAATTCTATCAAAATGCATTTGAATTGATTGATGGCGAATATCCCAAACTCGGCGATTTAGTTAGAATATCAAAAACACCTTCAAACATAAATGCAAAAAACTTTGTTTTATTAGGTGATCCCGCACTTCAAATTGCCTATCCTCATTATAATATTTCAACCACCTCAATAAATACACAGGAAATTAAATCACCATCCGACACACTCATGGCTATGTCAAAAATTTCCATCAGTGGTATGGTTCACGATGTTTATGGTAATAAATGCTCTGATTTTAACGGTTATATTTTCCCGAAAATTCTTGATAAACCTGTAAAAAATTCAACCTTAGGTAATGATGCTCATAGTCAGCCAAATGTTTTTTATACTCAAAACAATATTATTTATAAAGGTAAATTTAGTGTGATAAACGGTGAGTTTTCTTTTAGTTTTGTTGTTCCCAAGGATATTTCCTATAATTTCGGGCTGGGTAAAATAAGTTATTATGCCAGAGATACAATTAACTATGTTGATGCAAACGGATTTGAAGAAATTACTATTGGGGGAATTGATGAAAATGCAACCCCCGATTTTGCAGGACCGGAAATTGAACTTTATTTAAATGATAAAAATTTTGTTTCCGGTGGTATTACAAATGAAAGTCCATTGTTATTAGCATATATCAGTGACCAACAGGGTATAAATTACTTTAGCAATGGCATCGGACACGATATTGTCGCAGTATTGGATGATGATTATTGCCACTCAATTGTTTTAAATGATTATTATGAACCATGTATTGATTCTTATCAAAAAGGTGAAATAAAATATCTTCTTTCAGATTTGGATGATGGTTTACATACTTTGCAATTAAAAGCCTGGGATGTATATAATAATTCGTCAGAAGCCCGTATTGAATTTATTGTTAACAAATCGGCAAAACTTGCACTTAATAATGTACTAAACTATCCGAATCCTTTTTCTACAGGAACATGGTTCACATTTAAACATAATAAGCCCGGTGAGCAACTTGATATACAAATACAAATATTTACCATTGAAGGCAAACTTTTAAAAACATTAACACAAAAATCTGATTCTGATGGAATAAACATTGAGCCGGTTTACTGGAATGGCTTGGACGATAACGGAAGCAGGGTTGATAGTGGATTTTATATTTACAAACTTTTAGTAAAAGAAAATGAAAATATAATTACCGAACAATCACAAAAATTAGTAATTATTAGATAAACAATATAATAAATAAATTTTCGTTAATTTTGCACCCTTTTATAAATTTTAGAAATTAAATTATGAAGTTAAGATTAGTAATGATTATTATTTTGAATGTAGCATTATTAAATTGTTATGCTCAAAATACAAACGAATGGTTAGGACAGGAGCCAATTAATACAATAACAACCGCAGTTCCGTTCTTGATGATTGCTCCTGATGCACGAAGTGGAGCTATGGGTGATGCAGGTGTTTCCTCAACACCAGATGTAAATTCAATGCACTGGAATCCCGCAAAATATGCCTTTATTGAAACAGATATGGGATTTTCAGTTTCTTACAGCCCTTGGTTAAGAAAGTTGGTTAACGATATTAACTTAGCATATTTAGGATTTTATAAACGTATAGATGACCGTCAGACAGTTGCTGCCACTTTATTGTATTTTTCATTGGGAGATATTACTTTTACAGATGAAATGGGAAATAGTTTAGGCACTTACAGGCCAAATGAATTTTCAATTGATGGAACATATTCCAGAAAATTATCTAATAATCTGTCAGGTGCTGTTGCAGCACGTTTTATATATTCCAATCTTACACAAGGCCAGTTTGTACAAGGGCATGAAACACATGCAGGAACTTCTATTGCTGCTGACGTATCTGTTTACTGGCAAAAAGAAATTACAATGGCAAAATTAGACGGAATGTTTGCCTGGGGCATAAATATTTCAAACATTGGTGCAAAAATTTCTTACACCGATAATGTTGTTAGAGATTTCATACCAACAAATTTACGTATCGGTCCATCACTTACCCTTGATCTTGATGAATATAATACGATATCATTCATGGTAGATGTAAATAAATTACTCGTACCAACACCTCCAATTTATGAAGTTAATGATTCCACAGGGCAACAAGTAGTTGATCCCGCCACAGGCAAACCAATAATCTTAAAAGGAAAAGACCCTGATGTATCAGTTGTTACCGGAATGATACAGTCGTTTTATGATGCACCTGGGGGATTTAGCGAAGAAATGCGTGAATTTAGCTTTGCTATAGGTGCTGAATACTGGTATGATAAACAATTTGCACTTCGTGCCGGATTTTTCTATGAAGATAAAACCAAAGGAAACAGAAAGTTCTTTACCGTTGGAGCCGGCTTAAGATATAATGTGTTTGGTTTGGACTTTTCATATTTAATTCCTCTTGAACAACACAACCCCCTTGAAAACACTCTCCGCTTTTCATTATTATTTAATTTTGACGCATTTAAAGGGCAAAACAAGGAATAAATTACATAATTTCTTGGTTAACAGTATATATTTTTGATATTCCGATATAAATATAATGATACGAGTTGGATTTGGCTTTGATGTTCACAAGCTTGAAAATAATCTGGATTTCCGGATTGGTGGTATTAAAATTCCACATACAAAAGGTGCAGTTGGATATTCCGATGCTGATGTTTTAATACATGCAATTTGTGATGCTTTATTAGGTGCAGCCGCTTTACGCGATATAGGTTTCTTTTTCCCTGATAGATCTCCTGAATTCAAAAATATTGACAGCAAGATCTTACTGAAAAAAGTTGTTAGCCTGCTTGCCGAAAACGGCTATTCAATAAATAATATTGACTCAACAATTTGTCTTCAAAAACCAAAACTCTCAGAACACATCCCCGAAATGAAAAAAGTCCTTGCTAAAACCATGCAGATCAGCGAAGGAGATATTTCAATAAAAGCAACCACTACCGAAATGTTAGGTTTTGAAGGCAGAGAAGAAGGGGTTTCGGCTTATGCTGTGGTTCTTATTAATAAATAATAATTTCTATTTATTAATATTATTCATTAAAAACAGACGACTTCAATTTTTCCATAAACTCATCAGTCAACGAAGTGCCTGAAAAGAAAGTCACTCCGTCAGCGCGTTCTTCTCTTGCTATTATTACTTCCTGAATCACACCTTCGGGAGTGTTTTTATTGTGTGAAGAATGGCAGGCAATACCCGGATAAACCAAACATTTCCCATCTGCTGCTTTTACAGCCCTTTTAACTGATTTTCTGAAAACATCAAGATCATTTGTGTATTGCATTGGGCAGATAATATCAACAAGTCCTTCCTTTGCCCAAAGCTCCCAATCCTGTCCGATTAAAACTTTTGCAGTTTCACCATCTGGAAAAACATCAACACCCAAAACTACATCTTTCCCTGATTTATTTATTATATCTTTTATTTCTCTTACGAGAGATGTTACTTGTTCGGCATTCCATTTAATCCATTCGCACCAGACCATGCTCCCGCAATCCTGATGACGGATATCGAGCGGTGAATATCCAAACTCTTTTTTGAATGCTTCGCAATTAGCTTTATCATAGCTAAATCCCTGATTTATCTGGAAACGGATATAATCCAGATGTATACCGTCAATATCATATTTTAGTGCTTCTTGTACTTTTCTTTTGAAATATTCACGAACTTCGGGATTTGCCAAATTCAGATTTGTATAGATTTCTCCTTTTTTACCTCTGATAAGCCATTCGGGATGTTCTTTTATTTCGCCTTCTAATTTAACCCTTTGACCCGGACAAAAAATTGAATGTACTTTAATATTTCTTTGATGAGCTTCTTTTATCAGAACTTCAAGAAAATCCCATTTTTTTTGATGTTGATCCATCATAGTATAAAAACAAAAAATATTGTTGATGCCTAATTCAGCATATTTGTCCAGAAGCTCTCTCAAATGTTGTGTTGCTTCTTTTTCATCATCATCAAATATACTGGAATGAAGCCATACAGCCCTTCCTTCTTTTTGTGGCATTGGTTGTGAAAATAATGTTACGGGAATGGTTGCAAGGGTTAAAAACAATACCCCTGTCATTAAAATAATAGTAGATTTTAAATGTTTCATTTTTGTTTAGATTTAATTTTTTATTTCAATGGTTTACATTTATTATTTAAAAACAGTTGATTTTAATTTTTTTATAATCTCATCATTAAAAGAATAACCCGAGAAGAAATAAATTCCATCCGCTCCTTCTTCCCTTGAAATCTTCACTGATTCAACTACTCCTTCGGGTGTATTTTTATTATGTGATGTAGTGCATCCGATCGTAGGGTAAACCAAACATCTTCCGTTTGCAATCTTTACAGCTTCTTTAACACAATTTCTAAAAACATCAAGATTGTTTGTATAGATCATAGGGCAGAGAATATCCACAATTCCTTCTTCTGCCCATGCGCCCCAGTCCTGTGCTATTTCTACTTTTGCTACTTCAAGGTTTGGAAAAACATCTACTGATAAAGGAATATCTTTTCCTGATTCCTTTATCAATTCGTTTACTTCTCTAACAAGAGTTGTAACATGTTTAGCATTCCATT
>JAUWSB010000082.1 GCA_030610255.1 Bacteroidota bacterium | reverse complement strand
TAACTTTGTTTTTTAGCAAAGTTTTACAGGATAATATTATAATAGGCCGATCTTTCAATACCCCCTGACCTTTTAGAAGTCTTGAACTTTTGGTTCTTTTGGTTCAAGCCAAAAGAACAATTAAAAAATAATCTTTTATATCAACCCCTTCTTATGCTTCTCTCCAATAACCTTCAGCATATCCTGAGTCATTGAATCAAGGTCGTAGCTTGGTTTCCAGCCCCATTCTTCACGGGCAGCACTGTCATCAACAGAATTGGGCCATGAATCGGCAATTGCCTGCCTGAAATCCGGCTCGTATTTAATTTCAAAATCAGGAATATATTTTTTAATTGAGTCAGCGAGCTCGCCAACTGTAAAACTCATTGCTCCGACATTAAAATCAGAATGATGCTTTAATTTTGAAAAATCTGCCTGCATAAGGTCAATGGTTGCTTTTAAGCAATCGGGCATATACATCATCGGAAGACGGGTGTCTTCTTTAACAAAGCATGTATATTTTTTATGTTTTATTGCTTCATAATAAATTGCAACTGCATAATCGGTAGTACCGCCGCCGGGTAAAGTTTCGTTGCTGATAATTCCGGGGTATCTTAATCCGCGTACATCTAATCCGAACCTCCTCACATAATAATCACCTAATAATTCACCGGCTACTTTTGTAATGCCATACATTGTAGTGGGACGGAGGATAGTTTCCTGCGGGGTATTATCAACAGGGGTTTCCGGTCCGAAAACAGCTATTGAGCTCGGTACCAAAACCTGTTCCATGTTCATTTCACGTGCTACCTCAAGAACACTGATTAATCCGTTCATATTTACGTGCCATGCAAGCATTGGCTTTTCTTCGCCGGTTGCCGATAAAATTGCAGCCATATTTATAATAGCATCAATTTCATATTTTTTGCAAATTTCTATCAATTTTTCTTTGCCAGTAGTATCAAAAAATTCAAAGGGACCCGAATTTAGCAGTTTTTCAGATGGTTTGGTTTTTCTTCCTGTTGCAACTACATTATTATTACCATAAATTTTTCTTAATTCAAGAGTTAATTCCGAACCGATTTGTCCTACAGAACCGATAATTAATATTTTTTTCATAATAGTCTAATTTTATTTTTGTAAATCAAATTTCTACGGGTAAAACATTACTTGCGGCAAAAGTAAACTTTTTTTAAAAATAGAAATATTTTAAGATTTGTGATTTTAGATTTTAAATCTAAATTCTAAATTCTTAAATTCATTCAGTTATTTATTATATATTTGCCGAACAAAATTTTCAAAAGAATTATTTACATTATTAACAAAATAAAATAAAAATGTACGGTAAAATAAAAGAACATCTACAAAAAGAATTAGCCGGCATAAAAGAAGCCGGTTTATTCAAAGAAGAAAGAATTATTGTAACTCCTCAAAGTGCAGATATTAAAGTTGACACAGGAGAAGACGTTTTAAATTTTTGCGCCAATAATTATTTAGGACTGTCAAATCATCCTAAACTTGTTGCAGCAGCAAAAGAAGGACTGGACACGCACGGATACGGAATGTCATCAGTGCGGTTTATTTGCGGAACTCAGGATTTGCACAAAACTTTAGAAAGAAAAATTGCCGAGTTTTTCGGAACTGAAGACACTATTCTATATGCTGCCTGTTTTGACGCAAACGGTGGTTTATTCGAACCGTTATTAACCGCCGAAGATGCCATTATTTCCGATTCTTTAAACCATGCTTCAATTATTGACGGTGTAAGATTGTGTAAAGCACAAAGATTCAGATACAAAAATGCAGACATGGAAGACCTTGAAGAAAAGCTCAAAGAAGCACAATCAGCACGTTTCAGGATAATTGTAACTGACGGCGCATTTTCAATGGACGGTAATGTTCCTCCGCTGGACAAAATCAATGAGCTGGCAAAAAAATATGATGCTTTGGTTATGGTTGATGAAGCTCATTCAGCAGGCGTGGTCGGAAAAACAGGACGCGGAGTTACCGAATTATTTAATATCAGAGGCGAAATTGATATAATTACCGGAACTCTTGGTAAAGCATTTGGCGGTGCAATCGGCGGATTTACAACCGGTAGAAAAGAAATTATTGAAATGCTTCGTCAGCGTTCACGTCCTTATCTTTTCTCAAACTCACTGCTTCCTGCTGTAGCAAATGCAGGTATAGCAATGTTTGACATGATGGCTGAAACTACTGAATTGCAGGATAAATTACACAAGAATACTGAGTATTTCATTGGAAAAATGAAAGAAGCCGGATTTGACATAAAGCCAACAGCATCGGCTATTTGTGCAGTAATGTTATACGATGCCAAATTATCGCAGGTAATGGCTTCCAAATTATTGGATGAAGGAATTTATGTAATCGGGTTTTATTATCCTGTAGTTCCGAAAGACCAGGCAAGAATCAGGGTTCAGCTTTCGGCAGGACATAAACAAGAACATTTGGATAAATGTATCACAGCATTTATCAAAGTTGGAAAAGAATTGGGTGTGATTGAATAGAGTTTGTTAGTGAAGTCAAAGGATTTCATTAAATGCATGGTGCAAAGTGCATGGAAAAATAAAAAAAAAGGACCTGATAGTTTTTCAACAACTATCAGGTTTTTTCTTGTATAATTTGTAAATTTGCAAAATGGAAAATAAACTAACAATTTATAATACGCTTTCTAGGAAAAAAGAGATGTTTGAGCCGTTGAATCCGCCTTATGTCGGAATGTATGTTTGCGGACCAACAGTTTACGGTGATGCACATTTGGGACATGCCCGTCCTGCTATCACCTTTGATTTGATATTTCGTTATTTACAACATTCAGGATATAAAGTTCGCTATGTGCGGAATATTACTGATGTCGGGCATTTGGAAGCTGATGCCGATGAAGGGGAAGATAAGATTGCAAAAAAAGCAAGACTCGAAAAACTTGAACCTATGGAAGTGGTTCAATACTATTCCGACCGCTATCATGCAAATATGGAGCAACTGAACGTGAAAAAACCAAATATTGAACCACGCGCTTCAGGGCATATTATTGAGCAAATTGAAATGATAAAAAAAATTATGGATGCCGGCTATGGATATGAAGTAAACGGTTCTTTATATTTTGATGTTGAAAAATATAATAAATCACATCACTATGGAAAATTATCAGGAAGAAAGGTTGAAGATTTGATTTCCAGCACCCGTGAGCTGGAAGGACAGGATGAAAAAAAGAACAGTTTTGATTTTGCTATTTGGAAGAAAGCCCAGCCTGAACATATAATGCGGTGGCCCTCGCCCTGGAGCGACGGTTTTCCCGGATGGCACATGGAATGTACTGCAATGAGCTGTAAATATCTTGGTAACCACTTTGATATTCATGGTGGAGGAATGGACCTGCTTTTTCCTCATCACGAGTCGGAAATTGCCCAGTCGCAGATTGCCAACGGTGTTGATCCTGCAAAATACTGGATACACAACAATATGATAACAATTAACGGGCAAAAAATGGGTAAGTCGCTAAATAATTCCATAACCCTTGATGAATTTTTCTTGGGCAAACATGAGTTTATTGATAAAGCATACAGCCCGATGACAATTCGTTTTTTTATCTTACAAGCTCATTACCGCAGCACTCTTGACTTTTCAATTGACGCCCTGAATGCATCCGAAAAGGGATTGAAAAAATTATTTAATACCATTGATACTCTAAATAAATTAAAACCGGGTGATAAGTCAACATTAAATATTAAAGAACTGGAAAAAAAATGTTATGAAGCAATAAATGATGATTTTAATACTCCGGTTCTCATTGCCCATCTTTTTGAAGGAGTTAAAATTATTAATTCTGTTAATGATGGAAAAGAATCACTAACAGCAGAAGACCTGAATTTATTGAAGAAGATATTTAACAATTTTGTTTTTGAAATTTTGGGATTAAGAAAAGAGGCAACAGGTGATCAAAATTATCTGCTCGATGACCTTATAAAAGTAATACTTTCTATAAGGCAGGAAGCCAAACTAAATAAAGATTACGATACTTCCGATAAAATCAGGGAAGAACTAACAAAACTGAACATCCAGATAAAAGATACTAAAGAAGGGGCAAGCTGGGAGATAAAAAGAAAAACTGGTTAGCGGTATTTAAATTACTTACAAAATAGTTACTAACTCCGGGCTGTTTAAGTAAGTTAGAATCAACAATCAGATAATTAGCTTTAACCCGCTTACCAGCTATCTAAATTGAAATTAATGGAAATTGGTAGAAATTAATCAATATTCTCAATCATAGCTTTAGCCTCTTCCCATTTTTTATCATCCATTTTAGCACCGAGAATTTCTATCACTTTTCCGGCGAGAATAGTTCCGATTTTACCACATTTTTTCAGAGGGTAATTTTTTGATAAACCAAATAAAAAACCCGAAGCATATAAATCACCTGCTCCGGTGGTATCAAAGCTTTCAACTTTTATAACATCAATTTTATGTTTTTCATTCCCTTTTTTAATTAACGAACCATTGCTTCCTGTTTTCACAATGGCAATCTCACAAAGCTCGCTTAAAATTTCCAATGCCTCTTCGGGTTCTTTACCTGTAAATGCCCTTGCTTCGTCTTCATTAGCAAATACAATATCAACATATTTTATTAATATCGTTTTTAAAAATTCAAGATTATCTTCAACTACATTATAACTTGCCAGATCAAGAGAAACCATCAGATTATTATCTTTAGCTAATTGTACGGATTTATGCAACAATTCATGATTCTGAACCAAAAATCCTTCTATATGAAAATAATTGTATCCATTAAATAATTCGGATTTTAAATCATCAGCAGATAGTTCAATGGCTGCTCCCAAGTGGGTTGCAAAGGTTCTTTCCGAATCTTTGCTGATCAATGCAACTACCCTGCCCGAATGACTTTTGCTAAAAAATAGCACAGGGTTAATTTTACTGTTTTTTAAATCAGTATGAAAAAATTCGCCAAATTCATCCTTGCCTACCTTTCCCATAAAAGCAGTTTCTATTCCTAATTTTGCAAGACCGTGTATTGTATTTGCTGCAGAGCCACCCGAAGTTAGTTGTTTTTCAAGATGTTTACTTTCAGATAACAATTTATCAGATTTATCTATATCAACAAGTTGCATACTGCCTTTCGGCAAAGAGAATTTATCAAGTATTTCATCATGGTCAAGTTTGGTCATAATGTCCACCAATGCATTACCCATTCCAAGTATTTTTGTCATATTTCCGCATTAAAATTTTAAGCGGGTAAATGTACGGAATTTTTTATTTTAAGTTCTTTTTCACGAGATTTTATTTTTTGAAACTGACCGGATGATTAAAAAAATAAAATTTACAAAAAAAGGCTCTGTTACTCTTGAAATTGAAAAAACAAAACAGATAAACCATAAAATACATTTACTTTTCAGAATAATTGACACCGGTACCGGTATTTCGGAAGAAGGACAAAAAAGACTTTTTCAGGAATTTTCACAAACTGATATTTCAATAACACGTAAATATGGTGGGACAGGACTGGGATTAATTATTTCAAAAAAATTATCAATTCTTGTGGCAGAAGATAACGTGATTAATCAATCGGAAGATATGGAAAGGGCGCTTATAATTGATTGATAATGAATATTTCTCCCATTCACTAATTCTTGTCTATGCATACATATTTTTAATACTCTTATTATCTTTAAATAACAAATCTCAATATTCAAATTTCAAATAAATTACAATGTTCAAAAATTCAATGACCAAAACAGTTTCGGTCATCCATACGGACAAGTTTTGATATTTGTTTTTTGTTATTTGGTGATTTAATTCAAAAATTGTTTGACTTTATGGACAGGCACTAATTTTACGGGTTACATATATACTTATCAAACAAACAACTTACTTCATTAATATCATTTTTTTGGTTGATACAAATTCACCGGATTTCATTTTTAAGAAATAAATTCCGTCAGTAACGAATTTTCCGTTATTGTTTTGTCCATTCCATTTAATATTATAATTCCCGGCAGCTAATTGGTTATTGATCAATGTATTTATTTTTTGACCATTGATATTATAAATTTCAATTAATACATTAGCAGTTTTGTTGATAGAAAATTTAATATTTGTTTCAGAGCTGAATGGATTTGGATAATTTCCATTAAGGGAAGTTATATTATCAGAAAATAAATTATTGAAGGCCGACACCAAATCTTCATCAACAAGTATCAGAACATCATGAACACTGACTTCCGATTCAATTGACATAGTATCTGAAATAAGATCTCCCATGTAACTTAAAGGCACATCAATTTTTACGGTAAGTAAAAGCGAATCCCCTGAAGTTAAAAGATAAGGAAGTGTAATCGTCCATGGGTCAACATACCAATGGAATCCGCCGTTGAATCCTTCATTTTCAATATCGTTAATATAAATATCTTCATCTGTAAGATTTTCAATCTTAACATTTTTTCCTTCCAACATGGCGGTTACAGTCAGGAAAATAAGCGAATCGGGAGTAACTGTAATATCAGGTGGAGCATCTCCGATAATAAATACGTGAGGGTCAGGAGCTCCGATATATGGATGATTGGCACCTCTTCCCGACTCATCGGCAGCATGAATATAATAAGCAATTTCACTTCCTGCCGGATGGCCGGGGATAATTCCTGTGTAAGTATTGAGAAATACCTGTGTCATTTGCACTGAAGTATAAACCCCGCCATCAACTTTATAATGAATTTTAAGTGAATCCTGGTAAAGAGGTTCGTTGCTGTATGGAATAAAGGTTGCAGTAATTTCATATTCATCCTGAAACGGCACTTCCCCTAACAAAGGAATATGGTAAATATAGAGCATTTCCAAATCAGCTATTCCGCGGGTACGGCAATGCAGGGCATCAGTATCTACCCAATCATCTGAGTAAATTCCGATAATTTCATATCCGGGCATTGCTTCTTCGTAAACGGCAAGAGCTTCATCATCCCACTCGCTTCCTGTTAGAGGTACAAATACTTTTCTGTTTAAAATTAATGAATTGGTATAAGGAGTGTATGGAGGATATGTTTTGGGTGTAAAAATTCTGTAAACCTGATATAAGTTTCCATAAGAACTTATCTGACCGGCAAAATAATCAGCAATATATTCAAAATCTTCGTAACGATCATCTATTTCGGGAACCTCTCCGATAAGGACTTTATCCACGTCAAGATATTTACCCCAGCAATCAATATGTTCAATATATTCATCTAAAGGGTCTGGCAGGACATGATAAGTTGTAATGCCAAGATAATCCTCAACTAATTGATCAATACTATCATGCGAAAGCGAAGAGTTTTCAGTCCAAACCAGTGTGGTAGATGCAGATATTCCCATTCCGTCTGTCATATAGTTACCACCGGTATGAATGAGATCCATTCCATATAATTCAATACCTAAATATTGTGCTACGGCAATAGGGATGTCGTCATCATTTGGTCGGGGACGGTTATAAGGAAAGTTACAAATTCCAACTTCATTATTACCGTTAACAACAAACCACGGACCATAATCTCTTGTCCAGTGTGAATCGGTGGGAGCATGTATAAAATCACAATTACCAGTATTTACTCCGGCTGAGTTATACAAATTCATAACATAGTTTTCCTGACTTTGATTTGCAACGATGGTTGTTACCATACAATCTTCAGACATTTCAACTATGAGTTCCATTGGGATGCCAAAAGGATAACGAATCAAAACACTTTGCATTTGTTCAAATTCGGCAGTCTGGCGAACAGGAGCAATAGGTGGATCGGTTGGATAAAAATCTTTACCAATTTCGCCCCTGCGGAGCATCTCCTCAGGAGTCATGTGGTGAGTTAGCTTATATTCAGGCTTTTTATCAGGCTCTTGAGCTCTTATTGTAAAAAATGGGATACAGAAAACCAAGACTAAAAGGGAAAAGAATAATTTTTTCATATTTTTAAACTTTGAAATTATATTTAAAAGACAGCGCATCAGTGAAAAATAGTTGCTAATAAAATATTTATACTGAAACGCATACATACGTACTAACTTCGTGTCGTAAACTTTGCAATTTTCTAATTATTTAACTGCGTGGTTTTAAATAAACTACAATTAAAAAAATTTGCTCCCGATAACTATCGGGACGTTTTCGTTCAGTTTATTTACGCTAAATTTATATACTGATTTTCTTTATTGTAACATAATTGCAAAGCAGCAAAATTAAAAAAAAGAAGTAATTTAAAAAATAAAAGAATAATCAGACTGATTAGTTACAAATTTTGTATATTTGCAGTATAACCAAAATTGAGTGATATGAATCTTTCAATAATATTAGGTATTCCCGGAGGCTGGCAAATTGTAATTATTTTAGCAGTAATACTTTTACTTTTTGGCGGTAAAAAAATTCCTGAACTGATGAGAGGTTTGGGAAAAGGAGTTAAAGAATTTAAAGACGGAATAAATCCCGAAGAAGAAAAAAAAGAAGAAAAAGACACTACTGAAAAAAAATAAGTGTTAATTGAAACTCCCTATTCATGCTTAAATATAATAAAATGTTATAATTTTGCATTATCAAAATAACAAATTTATATTTTAAAAGTTATATTTAAACCATGAATTTTTTTTACAATTTACATAAATTTTTATTTGTTTCCATTATCTTATTTTCAGTTCAGATAAATTTTTTATTTGCCCAGAAAAGTACGATTGCTGATTCAATAAAAAATAATCAGGAGATTATAAAAGACTCTCCCATTGTTGCTATGCTTGACAGCCTTGTTCATGTCAAATATTTTAAAGATTATTATTTTACAACCGACACATCAATTTTAAATATTTATAAATTCCCGGTTGATAGAATTCCGGAATATAATGATTCGGTTTATAATGCCCGTATTGAAGTATTAAACGAAGAATCTCCATTTGAATTTACTTATAATAAAAACGTAAAAAGTTTTATTAACCTTTATGCAGTTAAAAAGCGTGCTTTAACATCAAAAATGCTTGGCTTGGCAGAAGTTTATTTTCCTTTGTTTGAAGAAACACTTGATCGTTATGACATGCCGATGGAGTTAAAATACCTTGCTGTTGTTGAGTCAGCTTTAAACCCGACTGCAGGGTCGCGTGCCGGAGCAAAAGGTTTATGGCAGTTTATGTACGGAACAGGAAAAGTATATGGTTTAAAAGTTACATCATATATTGACGAAAGATACGACCCGTATAAATCAACAGTTGCAGCTTGTGAACACCTTTACGACCTGTATGATATTTATAATGACTGGTCGCTGGCTTTGGCAGCTTATAATTCGGGCGCAGGGAATGTAAATAAAGCTATAAGAAGGGCAGGAGGTATTAAAAGTTATTGGGCTATATGGCCCTTTCTTCCACGTGAAACCCGTGGATATGTCCCTGCTTTTATTGCTGTAAATTATGTTATGAATTATTCTGCTGAGCATAATCTTTATCCGATTGATCCAGGTATCTTGTATAATGGAATTGATACTGTAATGGTTAATGATGTTCTTTCATTTGATCAGATATCGGAATTGATAAATGTTCCGATGGATGACCTGAAATTTCTGAATCCTCAATACAAAAAGGGTGTAATTCCCTCAACAAAAGGAAAATCTTATGTTTTACGACTTCCAAAAGAATATATCGGTGATTATATAAATAATGAAACCGCATTATATAATTATAAAACCAGAAAAGGAATTGAAAGAGAAAAATTGCTGGCACAAATTAAAAAGGCAAAAAACAGAAATATTCATATTGTCAGGAGCGGAGAAAATTTGGGACTTATTGCAAAACGATACCGTTGTTATGTTAGTCAACTGAAAAGATGGAATAACCTGCGAAGTTCAACTATCTACCCCGGGCAAAAATTAATTGTTTATGCACCTGCAACTAAAACATATCAGAGTAAAAATTCCTCAAAATCAATTAAACGCTCTTCTGAGCAATCATCCCATATTGTTAAGTATGGAGAAAATTTAGGTCTTATAGCAAAAAAATACAAATGTTCAATTACCGATCTGAAAAAATGGAATAACCTTAAAAAATCAACAATTCACCCAAATCAAAAATTAATTGTTTATAAACCTGAGAAAAGTACCGAAAAAAAATTAAATAATGCCGATCAGTCAACTTCAGGTAAATATTTATATCATACAATTCGTAAAGGAGATACATTATGGGATATAGCCAAAATGTATGATGGAGTTACAGTTGAGCAAATCAAACGCTTGAACAATATCAGTAATTCAAGAAGATTGAAACCCGGTCAAAAAATAAAAGTTGCAAAGATCAGTTAGGTGCTTAAAATCAAAGCACCAAATAACAAAAAACAAATGACAAATAAATTCCAAATTTCAATGATCAAAACTTGTCCTATGG
>JAUWSB010000079.1 GCA_030610255.1 Bacteroidota bacterium | reverse complement strand
GTAATTGTAAATGTTCCTGTGGCTGTATCACCAATTGCAATAGTTCCGAAATTAGAAGTAGAGTCATCAATGGTGATATAAGTAGTATCAGCACCAATAACACCGGTAACATTCTGGGCAATATAATCACCGTTATTAACCAGAGTAACAATTATATCCACAGTTTCACCGGGGTCAATTTTGCCGTTACCATTGCCACCTTCATCATCTACTATGTAATTACTTAATAGCAAATACATACCGGAAGTATTGTCAATTACTTCAATAGCATCAAGGTCAAAACCGGCATCATTAACACTTGCCATTCCATCGCCATCATCAACAATTTTAATAAATTGAATATTATTAATAATAGCATTAGCAAGGTTAAATTCGGTAGTGCCGTTTCCTTCGCCTAAAAAAAACCATGGTCCGTCCATTGAAAGAGAAACATAACAATCATAACCTTCGGGTGTGTCATCACCTTCGTAAACAATAAAATCATTACCAGGTCCGTCAGATATTGGGTATTGCATATCAAGAACCACCCAGCCATTTTTACCTATTGAATAAAAAACATCATCGGGAGCACCAAAAACAGCAGGTGTATTGCCTTCATCAGCATGATTATTATTGGGAATTCTTGAACTTGAAAATTTATAAACATATTGAGATGTATCGGGTTGTAATTGAAAATCTGTTACGGTTGAACTTAAATCATTAACAACAATATTATTAATTGTTTGGGTTTGATAATTGTTTGCCAAAACGGTAATTGAGTAAGTACCCGGTAAAACATATTTATGATAATCACCGGCTGTTGAGTCTGAATAGGTTGGGAAATAATCATTCACTTTTATAATTGCAGCAACCGGGTCGCCTGTATTAGCATCAGTTACTGTTCCTTCTAATCCGTAACCTGAATATTCAATTATAGCAATCATTGAAGGTTCATTATAATTATAATAAAGCATTATTTGTGATGCAGGGGGGTGCTTACTATATGAAATTTCCATTGACCATGAGATTGAACCATTTACACCATAATTTGAATCTTTTGAACTTCCGTTAATAGGATACATTCCTGTACAGCCCTGCCCATATTGAAGGTTAGGATAACCTGAAGTGGAGGAATAAACTCCTGCAAGTTGAATAATATGATCATAATCAGGGCAATGGTCGGGGCGGTAGCTCCATGGGCAGGAAATATATTCGGTTCCGCTGTGATAGGTAGTATGAACAACAAATTGATTATTGTACATACATTTGCGAAGAGCTTTTGATTCAACCTGTGAGTAGGCGCCTGTACTGCTTCCCCAGCCGTCCCACATATAACCCCAGTCGCGGTTCAAGTCAACTCCGTTTGCGTTATATCTGCTATTGTTTACTCTGCCGTCAGGATTAACCATACAGTAAATCCATATTTCCCTTGTGTTGATTAATGTGGTTATCTGCGGATCACTTCCATATTCAACACATAAATGTCTTGCGAAACGGATACAGTTTTCAGCAGCGCCAACTTCGTCCCCGTGTATTCCACCGTCAAACATAACTTCAGGTTCGGGTTCGTCAACTGTAACATTATCACTGATTTTTAAAGCTGAAAGTTCACGCCCTTCAATGGATGTACCGTAAACTGTTTTAGAGCAAATACCAGGGAATGCAGTTACTAAACTATCCATTAGATCAATGATTTCCTGATATGTGTGATAAGCATCTTTATTTTCCCAGAAGTTGGCGTAGTATTTATTCAGGTCTTCTTTTAGTATCTCAAATTTTAAACCTGTTGATTCAACTCTTTTAAGCTCCGAAGGAATAACATATAAAATGGCAAAATCTTGATAAAAATCACCGTTTAACCGGAGTTGATGCAAAATTTTTGCTTCGGATTGATTTTTAATATAAACTTTGATTTCTTTTTCCTTTTCTCTCCAGCCGTTATTTGCATAAGCCGAAAAGATTATAAAACCAAGAAAAATGAGGAGTAGAAACTTCTTCATATTAAATTGTTTTTAAATTTTAAAATTGATTGGCTGCCAAAAGTATAAAAAATATATGAAAAACTAATTAATAAGGCTTAAAAATCAATATTTAGTGTTTGCAAGAAAACGCCAATAACTTCGTTACGCTCGTATTTAAAACCAGTCATTTACAAAAGTAAACTCCTGATTTTAAATACTTCGCAAGCCTCGTTCTTGACGCCTTCTTATCAAACACTGAGTTTTCGTGCAAAGACTACTTAGAAACTGTTTTAAATTAGACAAAATTTGATATAAATTGGTTGGCAGGAGGGAGGTGTTATTTTGCAAAGTTCTTGGAGTAATGAAATGGTGGAGTAATGGAGTGATGGAATGATGGAGTGATGGAGTAATGGAATAGTTGAGTGGTGGAGGGAGTGGAATATGTGCAAATACCTCCCCTCCTAATTTTAGGAGGGGCAGGGGTGGTTAAAATTAGTGGTAGGAAAAATCCTTTACTCATAAATTTTCGGCTTGATCTCACCTTTTATCACTCTGAGGGCATTCATTGCAAGAGCTTTCATTTCATCTTCGCCGGGGTAAACATAAACAGGACCGAATTTATAAACTCTCTCAATGATTTGATTTACAAACCATTTATCGTTAGCAATTCCGCCGGTTATAAGAATTCCATCAACATCTCCCTTTAAAACAGCAGCCATTGCTCCAACAGTTTTTGATACTTGATAAGCCATAGCTTTATAAATTAGTTTAGCTTGTTGGTCGCCGCTTTCAACTCTTTTTTCAACCTCATAAGCATTGTTAGTTCCCAAATAGGCAACCAAACCGCCTTTGCCGGTAATCATCTTTTTTATTTCTTTCTGTGAATATTCATTACTAAAGCATACTCTTACAAGGTCACCAACAGGTAATGTTCCGCTTCTTTCGGGAGAAAACGGACCTTCGCCATCCAAACCCTGGTTAACATCAATTACTCTACCTTTTTTATGAGCACCAACAGTAATTCCTCCACCTAAATGTACAACAATTAAATTCAGGTCTTCATATTTACGCAGGATAGATTTTGCATGCTCGTGTGCAACTGCTTTTTGATTCAGGGCATGAAAAATTGATTTTCTTTGAAAAAGCGGATGACCTGATATTCTGGCAATATTTTCAAGCTCATCAACAACAACAGGATTGGCAATATATGCTTTTGCATCAGATAGGGAACGGGCAATGTCATAAGCAATAAGCCCACCGAGGTTGCTTGCATGTTCTCCGAGCGGGCTGTTTTTTAAATCGTGTATCATTTGTTCATTAACAAGATAAACACCCGATTCAATGGGTTTTATTAGCCCACCTCTTCCGATTATTGCTTTAACATGATCGTTACTAATTTCAGAAGCGTTAAGTTCATCAATAATTAAATTTTTCCTGTAAGATAACTGGTCGGTAATTTTATCAAATTTTTCAAGTTCTTTGCTGCTATGCTTAATATTTTTTACAAAAATCGGTTCCTCATTATGATAGACCGCAATTTTTGTTGAGGTTGATCCCGGATTTATAGCTAATATTCTTACATCTTCCATTAAGATGGTTTTGAAAAAGATAAAAGACAAAAGTAAAAAAGATAAAAGTAATTTTTTAAGAATTATCTTATTTTTTGAATAACTGAACTTAATCCGGATTATTCAAAAATTATAAAAAAAACACTTAACCGATTACAGCAGCAAGTGCTATTGATAAAAATTTACTTTTCTCAGAGTCAGCCCTTGAAGTAAGCACAATAGGAACTTTTGCACCCATAATAACGGCAGCAGAAGTTGCTCCGCCAAGGAAATTCAAAGACTTATATAAAATATTAGCGCCATCAATATCAGGAGCTAAAATCAGGTCAACATCGCCTGCTACGTCGCTTGTGATGTTTTTAAGCTCAGAGGATTTTTTTGAAACGGCATTGTCAATAGCCAAAGGACCGTCAATAATGCAACCTGTAATCTGCTTCCTGTAGTTCATCATTGAAATAGTAGCGGCATGCATGGTTGCTTCCATTTTAGGATTGATTGTTTCTACAGAACCAACTATTGCTACTTTAGGATTAGGATTTCCAAGTTTATGAAAAACCTCAACTGCGTTTTTAATAATACCGATTTTATCTTCAAGACTGGGGTCAACATTCATAGCAGCATCAGTCACTCCGAATAATTTATGATAAAAAGGCGATTCAAATATTGCCACATGACTTAATATTGAGCCGGTTCTTAATCCGTATTCTTTATTTAAAATTGCTTTAAGAAGAATACCCGTACCCACCAAGCCCTTCATTAATATTTCCGCCTTCCCTTCTCTTACCAACAAAGTAGCTTTTAAAGATGCTTCATATTTATCTTTAATATCTATTGTTTCAATATTTTTAATATCAAATTTAATTTTTTTTGCAATAGCTTTAATTTTCGGAACATCTCCTACAAGAATAGGTTCAATTATTCCTTCTGCCCGGGCATTATTGATTGCTTCAAGAACATCCTGGTCTCCTGAAGCAGCAACTACAATTTTTCTTTTTCGCTTTTTTTTTGCTTCTTCTACTAATGATGAAAGATGTTTTATCATTTTATTTTAATTTTTATGAAGTTAACTGTAATTTGAAAATTCATACAAAATTATAAAATTTAAGTTTATTTTGAATAAAAGTCAATCATTTTTTGGATAGCTTCTGTGCAGGCTTCGCAAAATTTATTACCTTTAAAAGATTTCATCAGGCAATCGTAAGCAGGACGATAAACACCTTTAGCTACATAGCCACCTCCTTCAAAAACACCAGGTTTATCAAGATACTTTTTCTTTGGAGGTGTTGGGATTGGAGTTTTCTTTTTCAGAAGATGTTTCCATTTACTGTCAAAATTAACCAAAGTAGTAATATTTGGTTCCCAGGGTTCAACATCCAAAGGATAAAAATCATTATATGAAGTAGGAGAATTATAATATTCATCGCCCAGTCCGGCAAAACCATGTCCGAATTCATGAACAAATATTTTAGAAGCTAAAATATTACTGTTAACACTCACTGAATAATAGTTATAAATTGCACCACCACCGTATTTTTCGTTGTTCACTAAAATATATATTTGATCATAAGGAGCATTGGCAGCGAGGTCCCTGACACTTTTATTATCCATGGTCATGCAATAACGCTCGCTGTCAAAAGTATAAAAGCGGGTGTTCATCAGTGTTTTTTTCCAGACACTGTCACCCGGAATATCATTTCCCGATTCTTCGGAGGCTGCTAAAACAGCCCTGATATTAAATTTATCCTTATTTTCAGTATAAGGCGAAAATGAAAATAAGAGATTAGCAAATTTCTGACAATCATTTATAAATAATCCCAACTCATTTTTAGAATACCCTTCGGGCAAAATAACAATATCAATTTTTTTGGCAGGATCGCCGGATATATGAACGTCAAAAGCAGGATATTCCAGATTACGTTCTGGCTTGATAAAGTAACTGTCAACATCAACATTATATTCAAACTTTTTTTCAAATATTCCTTTTTTATTTCTGCTGTAAAATTCAACTCTTACATCATCTTTTGGAAAAGGCATTACAACTGTTTCCATCAAGCTGCGACTTGTGGTTTTTGCTTCATCGGTTGTTTGCCACTCGCCAAAAAGTGTGGAATAACCTCTTGAATAAAGCAGACTGTCGGTTTTAATATCAAAAACTTTAAAATAATATTTACCGTAGTTAAAGGTATCAACAAGATTTACTTTTGAACCACCCCAGTAAGGTTCTTCCAGAAGTTGGCTAAATGTGTAAAATTCGGTTTCATTATTACCTGAATGATAATAATCAATTCTTAAAGTTTTATTATGAAAATATTTTTCAAATTGAGCATTAACAATCAAAGTAGAAACAATTAAAAATAACAATATTAGATATTTCATAATTTTGAATTTAGAAATTAATTAATTTTGATGTGAAATTAAAAAATATTTATATATTTGACCCCCAAATAATTTATAAAGAATTGATTAATCTTTTTGAAATAACCAGAAAAATGAACTATCTGAATATTAAAGATAGGGATGCCTTCCTTTGTTAATAATAATTTGCTCTGATTTACAAGAAAAAAATTCCGGTTTCACTAAACTAAAACTATTATTATGAAATTACCTTATGCAGAATCATATAAAATAAAAATGGTTGAAACCATTAAAAAAAGTACACGTGAAGAGCGTGAAAAATGGATAAAAGAAGCAAGGTACAACCTTTTTAACCTGAGAAGCGATCAGGTTTTTATTGATTTACTGACCGATTCAGGCACAGGTGCAATGAGCGATAAACAATGGTCGGAAATTATGCTTGGCGATGAAAGTTATGCAGGTGCTTCATCATATTATAAAATGAAAGAAGCAATTAAGGAAATTTGCGGATTTGATTATTTTTTACCGACACATCAGGGCAGGGCAGCAGAAAATGTTCTTTTTTCGGTTTTAGTTAAAGAAGGTGATATTGTACCGGGCAACTCACATTTTGATACCACAAAAGGACATATTGAATTCAGAAAAGCCACTGCGGTTGATTGCACCATTGATGAAGCTTTTAATACTAAAAATGAATGCCTGTTTAAAGGAAACATAGATTTAAATAAGCTTGAGGAAGTCTTAAAAAACAATCCCAAAGAAAAAATTCCATTTATTGTAGTTACCGTTACTTGTAACTCATCAGGTGGTCAGCCGGTTTCCATGCAAAATCTTAAAGATGTTAAAAAACTTGCCGGAAAATACGGAATAAAAGTAATTTTTGATTCAGCCCGTTTTGCTGAAAATGCATATTTTATCAAGATAAGGGAAAAAGGATACGAAGATAAAACCATCAGGGAAATTGTCAGGGAAATGTTTTCCTATGCTGATACAATGACCATGAGCAGTAAAAAAGATGCGATTGTGAATATGGGTGGATTTATCGGATTCAGGGACGAGGAATTGTTTAAAAAGGCAGTTGTGTATAATATTATGTTTGAGGGCTATATTACTTATGGCGGTATGTCGGGAAGAGATATGAACGCACTTGCACAGGGATTAAAAGAAGGAACAGAGTTTGATTACCTTGAATCACGGATTGAACAGGTTGGTTATCTTGGCAAAAAACTTTCTGAATTTGGAATTCCTGTAATTTTACCTTATGGAGGCCATGCGATTTTTGTTGATGCCAGACGCTTCCTGCCTAATGTTCCAAAGGAAGAATTTCCGGCTCAGACACTTGCAATTGAACTTTATCTTGAAAGTGGAGTAAGAGGAGTGGAGATTGGTGCATTAATGGCAGACCGCGACCCTGTTACCAGGGAAAACCGTTTCCCTGAACTGGAGCTGATGAGGATGGCTTTACCAAGACGTGTTTATACCAATAATCATATGGATTATGTTGCCGTTGCTCTCGCCAATGTTTATGAAAGGCGAAATGAAATAAAAAGAGGAGTAAAGATTATAAAGGAAGCACCTATTCTCCGTCATTTTACTGTGGAGCTTGATAGGATTTGAAAAAAATAACTGTTGCAAACAGTTATTTTGTACCTTTGAAAAAAGGTAATCCCAATGTCTGTCAAATTTTCAAAAGATTTACAATATTACAGGTTTTGCCTGTACGGATTTTTAAAGAATCTTAGATTTTTTGAGGTTTTCCTTTTATTGTTTTTTCTTGATAAGGGCTTATCTTTTTTTGAAATCGGAACTTTATATGCCATCCGTGAAATAACAATTAATATCATTGAAATACCCACAGGTATTATTGCAGACTCGGTTGGAAGAAGAAGAATGATGATAATTGCATTTATTTTTTACATTTTCTCTTTCATTGTGTTTTATTTTTCAGCAACTTATCTTTTGTTTCTTTTAGCTATGATTTTTTACTCATTCGGTGATGGGATAAGAAGCGGAAACCACAAAGCAATGATTTTGGATTACCTGGCAATAAAAGGCTGGGAAGATCAGAAGATTAATTATTACGGACATACCCGGTCGTGGTCGCAAATAGGTTCTGCAATAGCTTCTGTTATTGGTGCTTTAATAGTTTTTTATACAGGCAGCTACAAACAAATATTTTTATTTTCAATAATTCCGTACCTGTTGGATTTGATTAATGTAATTTCTTATCCAAAGGTTTTAGACGGAAATATTCAGAAACTAAACACTAAGAAAATAAAGCAAAACTTTAAAGATGTTTTTAAAGAACTGATATATTCTTTCAAGAACATTGTGTTTTTAAAAGCAATTGCAAACTATTCATTCTACAGTGGATATTATAAGGCGGTAAAAGATTATTTGCAGCCGGTTTTAAAAATGTTTGCTGTTTCACTTCCTGTTTTATTGTTTCTTAATGATAAACAAAGAACAGCTATTGTGATAGGCATAACTTTTTTTATTATTTATATTTTGAATTCATTTGCATCAAAATATTCGGGAAGAATTGCCGGTAAATTCAAAAATATTTACCGACCGTTGAATTTGACTTTAATTATTGGGTACGTTGCAGGAATGATCAGCGGATTATTTTTGAATTATAACCTAATTGCAATTTCAATAATTTTTTTCATCGGGATACTTGTTCTTGAGAATATCAGAAAACCTATAGGTGTATCTTATATCGGAGATCTGCTGGATAAGAAAATTTTTGCAACAACTTTTTCAGTGAATTCGCAGGTGCAGACGTTGATTGCTGCAATACTGGCTCTGCTGATAGGTTTTTTTGCCGATAAATTCGGAGTAGGAACCAGCCTGATTATTGTGTCGGTTGTTTTAATAATTACTGCTCCGGTGTATTTTGTCAGAAGAAATAAAAGTTAATAAAAAAATTAATTTTACATAAAATTTCTAAAGTTGACATTTACTGATTTAATATTAATTGCTTTTGGCTTATCCTTTAGCGTTTTTGCCATTGTTTTGATGAGCAGTGTTGAAAGATGTCTGACATTGTTTGATATATTAAAAATATCATTTTTCTTCGGCTTCTTTCAGGGTTTGATGATGTTTCTGGGGTGGCTGCTTTGTTCATCCTTCAGTCATTTATTGATGGGCTACACCAGTTGGATAATATTTACCTTTTTTATTGTGATTGGTTTAAAAATGATTTTTAAATCTTTTAAAGTTAAACCTGAAGAAAGAACATTTAATTTAAGAAATATTGAAATATTAACAGGATTATCTTTTGCATCAGGTATTAATTCATTTATCATTGGATTAACACTTGTTTTGACTGATGTGTCAATTTTAAATGCTGTTGTAGTGGTTGTGTTGGTAACTTTTTTTATTTCCATATCAGGTATTTATATTGGCAAAAAAACCGGAAAATATTTACTTGGAAATAAAGTTGAATTTTTGGGCGGAATTATTTTTATCGCACTTGGAGTTAAAATTATACTTCACCATTTTGGTGTTATTTAACATGCTCTACTCATAAATTTTATTAATTTTGATATTCGGATTTGGAATTTATCCATCCATACGGATTTGCTTCGCTTCGTATGACTGAAAGGAATCCGTATGGACTGACAAGTTTTGAGTTTTGGGTATTATTATTTTATTTAACCTGCAACATGTAACATGCAACCCGCAACAGATGGAAATAAATCAACGATTAAAAAATAAGTTTAAACATTAATATATGACAGTAATACGAATAACTAAAGAGTTCGACTTTGAAATGGCTCACGCCCTGATGGGTTACACCGGACCATGCAAAAACATTCACGGACATTCATATAAATTGTTTGTTACGGTTATTGGCAGTCCGATAACTGATAAAAAATCACCAAGACAAGGAATGGTAATGGATTTCAGGGAATTAAAAGCGATTGTTAAAAAAAATATTATTGACAAATTTGATCATGCTTTGGTATTAAACAATATGATGCCCGAAGATGTTATTGAAAAGCTTTCAAAGACATTTGAAAATGTTATTCTTGTGGATTATCAGCCGACCAGCGAAAACTTTTTAATTGATTTTGTAGAAATAATTAAACCCAAACTGCCTCCTGAAATAAAATTATATAGCTTAAAATTAAGCGAAACAGCAACATCTTATTCCGAATGGTATGCGGGGGATAATTGATGATAGTATGGTTGCCAAACCTTTCAGTTAATTTCTAAAATCAGAAAATTTGTCCGTATGGATCGGTGTTCCTTGTTCAATTTCAAATCGCGATTATTTAAGCAAAATCATCCTTTTAGTAAGCGATTGTGTTGGTGTTTCTATTGTGTAAAAATAAATTTCATTATTCAGGCCTGAAGCGTAAAATTCAATATTGTATTCACCTTTTTGCAGATTTTTATTTATAAGGGTTTTAATTTTTTTACCTGTTAAATCCGATATGAATATTTTTACTTTTCCGTAAGAAGGGATGTGAAAATTAATTTTTGTAGAATAACTGAACGGATTGGGGAAATTCCGGCTGAGTAAAATTCTATCATCTTTAATTCCTTCCAATATTCCGGTAGGTTCGGGAGCAAGGCGGATAAGATAAATATCCCAGTCACCTGAAGAATTTCCATCGGAAGCAGTTCCTGCAATTATATAACCATTATCATTAGTTTTTTTAATTGAACCCCCAAGGCTCCAATAAGCCGGACCGTAATATTGTGTCCAAAGTGTATCACCAACGTCATTAAATCTTAAAAGCCATACGCGTACTACCGGAGATTGGTCAAGCTTCCTGTATCCAACACCCATGTATCCACCGTCAGGGGTTTCAACAATCGAATTGCAGACTTCATCATCATTCACTCCGCCGTGAATAGTTGTCCAGAGTGTGTCACCTTCAGGATTGATCTTCGCAAGATAGACATCGGCAGTAATTGTATTCTCCAAT
>JAUWSB010000131.1 GCA_030610255.1 Bacteroidota bacterium | reverse complement strand
GGCAGAGATAGATCTGATAGAAGAACATAATGGAAAATTGACGGCTTTTGAATTCAAATGGAAGAAAAAAAGAAAGATCAAAATACCGGAAAGTTTCTCGGAAAAATACGGACTGAATGATTTAATAATTGTAACTCCAACAAACCTTCAGGATTTGTTAAAGTGACATAAAGCTATTTCTATATCAAGAATATTTGAACGCTTTTATCGTATAGATTCGGGACGTTCACGAAAACAGGAAAAAGGCTGCCAATGAAATCATGTGACAGCCTTTTTTAAAAATAAATAAAATATTTTATCTACTTATGTTTATTATTATTATTATAAATAATGAATTTCAGGATTAAAATTTAGCCTGCAACTGAACCATAAACAAATCGTTTGGCAGATCAATACCAATGTAGTCGTTAATAACATAGTTTACTTGCAGCCTTGTCCAGTCGTTGAAGAAATAATTCAAACCCAATGTATATGAATTCTTCATGGTGTTATATACATGAATATCGGGATCATAGTTTTCATATTTAAAAACAGGTTGAAGGTTCCATGGAGTATCATATAATACCATAACAAAGAACCCTTCTTTGTTTGTTTTACCATCAAACGGTACAATTGTCGGATCCTGACCGCAACCACCTCCTTCAAGTTTAAATCCGTCATCAATTCCCCCGATGTATTCAGCCTGAACAAGGAAGTTCCATTTTTCAACTGAGATATCAGCGCCGTAGCGAATAAGTTTATCATCAGCTTCATTATTTAGTACTTTTCCATATTTATAACTACCGCCAATATCCATAAAATCCCATGGAGAAACAATAATACGTGCAGTAATATCCTTAAACCTGTTATTGTCCATTTTATTCATACCTGGTCCATTTGTAAATGCGAGCTTCCATTTCAGAACATCAGTCTCACGCAATCCAAAACTTGTTCCACCCCAGATTAATAAACCGATATCCCGAAAAGGGCTGGCAAGTTCATTTACTACTAATGATCTATTAATAGTATGTAAAGATTGGCATGGTGTTGAAAGCTCAAGACCAAAAGGTACTTTAAACTGACCGACAGTAACATTTGCCCATGGGCCAAATTTACTCCATGTAATAAAAGCATCTAAAAGGTATGGTCCTCCTGTAGCCGGGCTAAATTCTGCCATTACATAATAACTGAAATCATAAGGTATGGAGCCTGTAACTCCAATTCTTGCCCTGTTGAAAAAGAAGCTGTTATCATAATCTCCATTTGCTTCATTGTAGGTCCATTGTGGCTGAATATAACCAACTACACTAACACCTTCATCAGAAGTTGCTTCCATACAACCCTGAGCATTTATTGCTGCCGGTGAAAGTAATACAATACTTAAAATTAAAATTAGAATTTTCTTCATGTCTTTTGTTTTTATTGTTTTTATTTGTTTTTACTGTGCCAAAGGATATTCCTTAATCTCGCTATCACTCCATTTGTGGCTTTCAAGATTTGAATAAATCATGCTGTTTGTTCCGTATGTCAAACTATATGAATCATATCCGATCACTTTAAGGTATGCTGTAACTATTGAAGAAGCTTGACCTGTCCAGCAATAAGTAACTACTTTTGCATTCGGGTCGAGGTAAGCATATTCGCCGGTGCTAAGTGTAAGCGGTTTAATCCTGTAAGCATATTTAATATTCCCATAAAGCTCAATATCGGCAATTTCCCAAAAATTATTTATAAAATAGTCAGCCGGATTTGCAAGCACATCTATGCCAGACACACCTGAAAAACCACCGCTAAGTAATATTAATATCTGCTCCTTGAGAATTTCAGAACCATTTGTAGTTATGTATTTAACTTCCGGTGCATTATGTGGTGTATTATCCTGAATACTGCCCGGAGGAACTATCCAGTTTTCATTACCGATTGCTGCATCACCAGTGTGTGTTTTCCATGGGCCTGCTGTTGCAGAATTCCAACTGCTCATTCCCCACTTCATAACTTTTGCATCTGTATATTCGCTCAGACGAAGAGCAACAACACCATGTCCTGCAGCCTGACCCGAATAACATACAACTATTATTGGATGATCAGCGGCTCCCTGTGCCGTTACTAAGATATTTCCTAATGTGGAATTTACAGCCCATTCAATATGACCGGCTGCATAATCTTCTTCTTTACGAATATCAATAATGAAATAGTCGTTTGAGGGATCAACGTCTGTCATAATTGTGTACACATCTTCTGCGGTTGTTATCCAATCAGTAAGAATATCCTTCAAATCCATGTTGTGACTTATCAAATAAGTTTTTAAAACATCAAACCTATTTTGTGCTGCTGGTAAAGGGTCATCGCTTTTATCACTGCAACTTGTTAAAATTAGAGTAAATGCAAAAACAAGAACCCATGTAAAATTTAATAACTTTTTCATAAAATTTTGAATTTTAATTTAACAACATTTGAATTATATTTTATTATATATATATGCTAATACTATATTATTTTGTGAAGAAATTTAAGTGAGCAAAAATATAATCTTTTTTTTCGCTTTTAAAATGCTGAGGGGGATATTGACTTTAAAATAAAATGAGATAAATCAAATAATTACTGATTTAAATCATAATGTTATATGATATAATATAGTTTAATATATGTTTCTTGTAGATTAATTTTATATTTGTGATTTAACCTGTGAACAATTACAACTTTTTTAATATCGAAAGGACTTCCGGAGAAAAATAAAGTTTTAAGGGATAATGGCAGTAAGATAGTTTAACGTGAGTTCGGGATTAGTTTCTATTTATATTTTTTTCAATCATAAGAAATCCGCGTTTACCCTATTGAATAGTATTATGTCATATTTAATAAAATTATTAATTGTATTTATTCTACAGGGTAAATCAGCGTCAAAATAAATAAAATAGCCGTTTAATAGCTCTCAGTTACCATAATCAAGAAAATGCTAAATGAAAAATAATTTAATATAATACAATATACTCTGTTATTGCCAAGTCATAAAGAAGAATAAATTTGTATTCAAATTTTATCTTTTTACTTTTGTCTTTTATCTTCCAGTTTATCTGTGTTAGGAATTAATAATTCTAAAATAATTGATGATTTTAATTCGTAATTCATAAATCGTAAATCGTAAATCGTAAATCGTAATTCATAATCCAATTCATGTCTCCAAAATTAATATTACTCAGCTTTTTAGCATATACATTGTTGTTATTCATTATTTCGTGGATAACTTCAAGGAAAGCTGGCAATGAGGCATTTTTTGTCGGGAACAGAGTTTCTCCGTGGGTTGTTGTTGCATACGGAATGATAGGAACATCACTGTCGGGTGTTACATTTATTTCTGTACCGGGTTGGGTTGGTACTACGCAGTTTTCATATATGGTTGTTGTTTTTGGTTATATTTTAGGATATTTCACTATTGCAACCGTTTTACTCCCTTTATATTACAGATTAAAACTTACATCAATTTATACTTATTTAGAAAAGCGTTTCGGGTTTTGGTCGTATAAAACCGGAGCATTTTATTTTCTGTTATCACGTATAATCGGTGCTTCATTCAGAATGTTTTTAGTTGTTAATGTTTTGCAATTATTTGTTTTTGATGCATGGGGAGTTCCATTTTGGGTAACTGTAACAATATTTATGATATTAATCTTACTTTACACTTTTAAAGGAGGAATAAAAACGATTGTCTGGACCGATACACTTCAAACAACTTTTATGTTACTTGCCGTTGTTTTTTCGGTTGTGATTATTGTCAGGCATTTAAACACAAATTTTTCCGAAATATCAGCACAGGTCTTTAACAGCGATTATTCAGAAATGTTTTTTTATAAATGGCAGGATAAACGTTTTTTTCTTAAGCAATTTTTTAGCGGTGTTTTTATTGCAATTGTTATGACCGGACTTGACCAGGATATGATGCAAAAAAACCTGAGTTGCCGTAATTTAAAAGATGCTCAAAAAAACATGATTTCCTTAAGCATCATTTTGGTTTTTGTTAACCTGCTGTTTTTATTCCTTGGAGCTGTTTTGTATATTTATGCTAATTCAAAAGGCATAACAATTCCTGATTTAACTGATGATTTGTTTCCTACCGTTGCCCTGAAATATCTTGGCACATTTGCAGGTGTGATTTTTATCATAGGTTTGATTTCTGCTGCTTATTCAAGTGCAGATAGTGCATTAACCGCTTTAACAACTTCATTTAGTGTTGATTTTTTAGGATTTAACAAAAACAAAGATCTATCGGAAAAACGAAAAATTAAAATCCGTTACATAGTTCATTTTTGTATCGCGACATTAGTGATATTTGTAATTGTTATTTTCAGGCTTATCAATGATCAGGCGGTAATTTCAAAATTATTTACAATTGCAGGTTATACTTATGGTCCTTTGCTTGGAATGTTTGCTTTTGGATTATTTACAAAAAAATCTATTAAAGATAAATGGGTTCCTATAGTTGCTCTGATCTCACCCGTGATTTGTTATATTATCAGTGAAAATTCTGAAAAATGGTTAAACGGATATAAATTTGGATTTGAATTACTTATTTTGAATGGAATTATTACTTTTGTTGGATTGTATCTTATAAAGAATAGGTTCGTTCGAAAATAAAATTAAGTAAACCTTTTATCATAAACTTCGTTAAAACCTGAAAAAGTTTTATTATGAATAACATCAAAAATTTGAATAATTTGATTTTTATTTTTTCCTTGTTACTGATTTATCCGGCACAATATTTAAATGCACAGATAGAAGTTATAAATGTTAAAAACACTAAAGTTGAAATTAATGAAGGGGGATTATTTTACGCTTTACCCGTCACGTATTTAAAAATAGACGTAGCAGTTGAAAAAACTCAAAAGATCAGAGGTCCTTATTATGAATTTGCCGAAAAATATTTGGGTATAAAAGATGTAATCCGATCAAATTCTGTAAATTGTAAAATTATGGATATTGGAATATCCACTTTTTATCAACCCGACCCTGAAAACTATTATTATGTTCAACTTGGTGAAAAAGCATCAAAAGAAGAAAAGTCATTGTTAATTCATTTAACCCGTTCGGGTTTAATTCAAGCAATTAATGACCAATCAACCGGTTTATCTTCAGATGATTCTGAGAAAGAAAAAAAGCATTTGAATATTGATTATTCAGAATATTTTAAATATCAAGCAGATAATAATTTTTATGAAAAAATTGATACAATTATCAGGAAAATAAATATTGATACAATAACTATTGAACGTCAGTTTTACAAATCATCATGGTTGGAAAAATCAGATGAACAAAAAGCCAAAGATGCCGCTGATTATCTGGAAAAGACGAGAGAAAACAGGTTTTTACTCATTAGCGGTTACCAGGAAGTAAATTATGGTGAAAGCATTGAATATATGGATAATGAACTTAAAAAGCTCGAAGATGAATACTTGTCGCTTTTTACAGGTGTAACAAAAAAAGATATTATTAATTATACTTTTACTTATTTACCTGATGCCCAAAATAGCGGAGCATCAGAACCTGTTTTCAGGTTCTCTGAAAGCAAGGGAGCTTTTGATTTATCAGGTTCAATAGGAGGGAATGTAATGATACAAATTGATAAAATTGGAAATACGTCATTAGTTAGTGAATTTATTAAAAATAATAATATAACAAATAAAGAGCCCACAGGATTTTACTATCGCTTACCTGAATATGCTGAAATAACTGTAAAATTTAATAATGAAGTTATTGCAAAAAGCACTGTTTTGATAAGCCAGTTCGGAGTAGTAACCAATATCCCTTCGCTTGATATTGAAATGCAATTTTATCCCGAAACCGGAAGTATCAGGAAAGTTTTATTGAAATAGTTGCAAAACTTAAAGATATGTAATAATACGAATCAAGGGTTGAATTTTTATTTAACCACAAAGGCACACAAAGTACTACACTAAGTATCACAAAGGAAATATTTGGTTCTAATGAATATAGAAAAAAATTTCAAAACGGTTTTAGACTGTTTTTTTCAAGTGAAAGATGGTATTAATCGGATAATTTTTTAATCCTTAGTGTGTCTTTGTGATATCCCCTGCCTGCGGCAGGCAGGTTTGTGTATCCTTAGTGGTAAAAAAAAAGTCTATTTCAACCCTTAATTCGCATTAAAAACAAATTAATCTAATTTCTAATTAACCTAAAAAAACGACTAACACTCAATACCAAATGTTTGCTTATCAGAAGGGAATAAGCTATTTGCCTAAGTGACTATTGCTTCCCGGATTTTAACCAGCTTTTTAATCAAATTTTCAAGGAGATTAAGATTTAGCATATTTGCACCATCTGATTTTGCGTTTTTGGGATCCGGGTGAGTTTCGATAAAAATTCCATCAACACCAACAGCCACTCCGGCTTTGGCAACTGTTTCAATTAATTCGGGTTTTCCGCCTGTAATACCTTCCGGTTGATTTGGTTGCTGCAGCGAATGAGTTATATCCAGAACAACAGGAACATTAAACTTCTGCATTTCCGGGATACTGCGATAATCAATTATCAAATCCTGATATCCGAACATACTGCCTCTTTCTGTTAGCATAATATTTTCATTACCTGATTTTCTTACTTTTTCAACTGCAAATTTCATTGTTTCAGGAGATACAAATTGTCCTTTTTTTATGTTAATAAATTTACCGGTATATGCTGCAGCAACAAGCAAATCCGTTTGTCTGCAAAGAAAAGCGGGAATTTGCAGAACATCAACATATTCGGCGGCAATTAATGCTTCGGCTTCTGAATGAATATCAGTAAGTGTGGGTATGTTGAATTCAAAACCTACCTTTTCAATTATTTTTAATGCTTCAATATCTCCGATACCTGTAAAAGATTCCAGCTTTGACCTGTTTGCTTTTTTGTATGATGCTTTAAAAATATAAGGTACTTTATATTTATCAGCAATTTTATTTACTTTTTCAGCAATAATAAAAGGAGTTTTATCATCTTCAATTACACAGGGTCCTGCAATAAGGAAGAAATTT